>DASQZP010000324.1:0-2781 GCA_035638655.1 Bacteroidales bacterium | reverse complement strand
TATCAACAAAGTTACCGGTTCTGTTAGCTCCAAGAGGTGAATTATATATAGGAGCACTCAATTATAAATCGTTAAAAAAGAAAATATTTTTAAACGTATCAAAATATATGGGTGTATATAAAAACATTATTTGGCATGCTTCAAATGAACAGGAATATAAATCCATTCAATATCAAATAGGTTCAGGATCAATAATCTTTAGGGCTGAGAATTTACCACCAAGGATAAATTTAACAGATATAAATAATTTTGAAAGTAATATTTATGGTTATAAAAAGGATAACAAATTAAGATTAGTATATATTTCCAGGATAACTGCGAAAAAAAACCTACTGGGAGCCATTGAGATATTAAGCAAAATCAAATGTTCATATTCATTTGATATCTATGGTCCTATTGCTGACGAAGAGTATTGGAAGAAATGTAAAAATATTATTAAAGAATTAAATCTTCATGATACCATAAATTATAAGGGGACTATTATGCACTCAGATGTAATTCATGTATTTAGTTCTTATGATTTATTCTTATTTCCGACATTTGGCGAAAATTTCGGACATGTTATTCTTGAGTCACTTCTTGGTGGTTGCCCTGTTTTAACAAGTACCGAAACTCCCTGGAAAGAGTTAAATATAAATAAAGCAGGTTGGTGTATCTCCCTCAAAGATACCTGCCATATTGCAGAGATTATTGATGATTATAGTCAAATATCTATTGAGGAAAAGAAAATTATGAAAATTAATGCCCTGAAGATTGCTAAAAAAAAATTGAATAACTGGGATGTGATAAATGACAACAGGATTATGTTCAAAAATATGCTTGATATGACATCATAAACAAATTATGGACCCTGAAAAGAATTTTGGTAAAAATGTCTTTATATATATTATAAAAATTTAGCATTCTACGGCATTTGCATATTAATAATAATTTACACAAAACAATCTTTATTTAAATATCATACGGTACTTGATATTATTATCTGATATAAAATTAATCGTAGTGTTATTGAATATTAAATATTTTTGCCAGTATAAGTATTAATTGGCTTTTTGATGTTGCAATAATTGTCATTTCAACATTCGTAAATAGTCTTACATATCTTTGTTTAATCAAAAATGAAGGATGTGCTGTTGTTTTTCCCCTCTATATAAAAAATGGCAGTATTAGTTTATTTTAACTAGCTATCTGATGATAATGAAGTTTTTTACCTTTTAATAAAGAACACACAAGCTTCTTTTGACTATTCACATTTAATGGACTACCAATAGTACAATAATGAGAGTTATTGATGAAAAGGCAGTGAAAGGGGAATGATTATTTAGGTGATTTAATTCTAGCTGGTGATCTATGTGTTAATTATTTGATGGCTTCAAATGAGTGGAAATACTGTTAGATATATTCGACATGCTAATAATCAAAAAGAGTTTTGTTTGACTATTGTCTGTTGGTTAATCAAATGTTAAAGGGGGAATAAATAAGGATGCAGCAAATCATTCAGAATCTTAAGTCTGGTAAAACACTTTTAGAAGATGTTCCGGTTCCGCAAGTTGGGGCAAAAGAAATTCTCATTAAGACTCATATAAGCCTTGTATCATTAGGCACAGAGAAAATATTGGTTAATTTTGGTCGGGCAAATATGATTGAAAAAGCCCGTCAGCAGCCTGAGCGGGTTAAGGAAGTTATTAATAAAATGAAAACTGATGGTGTTAAACCGACAGCTGATGCTGTTTTTCGCAAATTAGAAACTCCTCTTCCGTTAGGGTATTGTAATGCCGGTGAGGTAATTGCCATTGGTGAAGATGTTACGGAGTTTCAGGTAGGTGATAGGGTTGCTTCTAATGGTTATCATGCTGAAATAGTAGCCGTTCCCCAAAATTTAGTAGCTAAAATACCAGATGAAGTTTCTTATGAAGAAGCTTCATTCACTGTAATTGGATCTATAGGATTACAAGGTATACGACTCATCCAACCTACATTTGGAGAAACCATAGTTGTTATTGGTTTGGGGCTTATTGGGTTGATTAGCTGCCAATTATTAAAAGCGAACGGGTGCAATGTTATAGGGTTTGATATCAGTGAAAATAAAACAAATATCGCAAAAACGTTGGGCATTAAGGCATTTAATTCCAATATAATTGATCCTGTAAAGTATATCGAAGGGTTAACCGATGGTAATGGCGCGGATGCTGTTTTAATTACTGCATCAACAAAATCTAATACTGTTATTAAAACAGCTGCCAATATGAGTCGTAAGCGTGGAAAAATTGTGTTGATTGGTGTTATAAGTTTAAATATTGATCGATCAGATTTTTATGAAAAAGAATTAACTTTTCAAGTATCTTGCTCCTATGGTCCTGGTCGTTATGATGATGCTTACGAAAAAAAAGGAAAAGATTATCCGCTACCATATGTTAGGTGGACTGAAAAAAGGAATTTTGAAGCTGTTCTGAATTCAATGAAAGAAGGGCATTTGGATGTGGAATCATTAATAACAGAGCGAGTACCTCTTAATGATTATCAACAAATATATAATCATTTATCTAATGGTCATTCTATAGCCTCGTTAATTGAATTCCCAAACAAAAACAAAATTAATGATAATTTTACCAGGACTATTGAAATTGTTAAAAATGGATTTAAAGGCAAAAGTAATAATCTTGCTATTATTGGGGCTGGAAACTATACGCAAACTACAGTATTACCGGCCCTTAAAGATGCTAATGCTTCAATAAAATATATAGTTAGCTCTGGCGGATTATCGTCTGTAAATCTTGCCCG
>DASQZP010000323.1:0-5630 GCA_035638655.1 Bacteroidales bacterium | reverse complement strand
AAAGATAGTTATACAACCGGGCAAGTTCCAGGCTGTACACACCTACCATCTGGTTTCCCGGGAATGAGGGATTTACCATCGGGCCAAGCATATTGAAAAAGGTTTTCACGCCCAGTTCTCTTCTCACCGGGGCAACATTTTTCATGGCCGGATTAAAGAGCGGGGCATGCAGAAAACATATCCCGGTTTTGTCCATCTCGTTACGGAGTGCATCCGGTTCATTTTTGAATTTATACCCGAAATATTCCATTACATTGGAAGAACCACAAGTTGAGGATACACCATAATTGCCATGTTTGGCCACTTTGCCTCCGGCACCTGCAACAATAAAGGAAGCCAGGGTAGAAATATTGAAAGTATTTTTGCCGTCCCCGCCGGTACCGCATAAATCAATCGTGTTAAAATCACTTAGGTCTACAGGAATGCATAAATTCAGCAATGCATCCCTGAAACCGGATAATTCCTCAACTGTGATAGCCCGCATTATATAAACACTTATAAATGAAGCGATTTGTGAGTTGTTGTATTTTCCCCGGGCAATGTTGGTTAGCACCGACTCAGCCTCTGAGCGGTCAAGTGTTTTATGTTCATACAGATGATTTAATATCTCTTTCATTTTCTTATATCATTTAAGTTTTTTTTATTTGAATACCAATATGAAAAAATAAATTTTAGTTTGTCGTTAGTAGATTCCCAGCCAGTTTGCCAATATTTCTCTTCCGTAGCTGGTAAGTACCGACTCAGGATGAAACTGTACTCCTTTCAGGTCATATTGTTTATGACTAATGCCCATGATTTGTCCTGTAGCATCCTCAGCTGTCAGATCAAAGCAATCCGGTAGTGAGTCTTTATCAACAATCCAGGAGTGGTAGCGACCAGCCGAAAAATTTTCAGGCAGACCTTTGAATAACGATTCATCCGGCTTCTTCACATATACAGGGGTTGCTACTCCGTGATACACCGAATCAAGGTTTAAAAGTTTTCCGCCAAATACTTCAGCAATTGCCTGGTGACCCAAACAAACACCAAGTATGCTTTTAGAAGCTCCATACTGCTTGATGAGCTCTTTCAACAGACCGGCCTCATCAGGTATGCCCGGGCCCGGGGAAAGAATAATTTTTTCATACCTCCCTATTTGGTCAAGGCCAATTTCATCATTCCTGAAAACGTCAACACCAGTACCGGTTATTAGCTCAACAAGATGTACCAGGTTATAGGTGAACGAATCATAATTATCAAAAACAAGAATTTTATTCATTTCATATTTCTTTAGCCAGGTTGATAGCAGTTTTCAGTGCCATTAATTTATTGTTTACTTCATTCAGCTCATTTTCCTCATCGGATGCAGCCACAATGCCGGCCCCAGCCTGATAAAAGAGAGTGTTGTTCTTACTAAGGAAGGAACGGATCATTATGGCATGATTAAAACTTCCGTCAAAGCCGGCATACCCGATGCATCCACCATAAAAACCACGGCGGTGTTTTTCATATTTATCAATTAATTCCATAGCCTTGTATTTTGGTGCTCCGGAAAGCGTACCGGCAGGAAAGGAATCGGCCATTACTTTTACAGGATTATAATTTTCCGGTAATTCTCCGGATACTATTGATACCATGTGCAGCACATGAGAGTAGAACTGAATTTCACGGTAGGTGTCAACATTTACATTTGTTGCATTACGACTCAGGTCATTCCGTGCCAGGTCGACCAGCATAACATGTTCTGCATTTTCTTTTTCATCTGCCATTAATTTCTCCGCAAGGGCCTTGTCTTCTTCGTCATTCCCTGTTCTTTTAAATGTACCCGCAATGGGGTGGATATAGGCTTTCCCGTTTCGTATTTCAAGCTGAGCCTCGGGAGACGATCCAAAAATCCGGTAAGTGCCGTAATCAAAATAGAACAGGTAAGGAGAGGGGTTGATGGATCTTAATGTACGGTATACATTGAAGTCGTCTCCGGTATACTGTTGAGAAAATTTCCGTGATAATACTATCTGGAAAACATCGCCGCGTTTACAATGCTCTTTTCCCTTAGTAACCATTTGTTTGTATTCATCATCAGTGATACTGGAAGTCTCATTATTTTTTGATTCGAAAGAATACGTAGCATAGTTACGGTTGCTTAGCAGAGATTTGATCTCGTGAATTTTGCTTTTTTCACCTTCAAGTAAATTTTCAGTAATAGTCAGGGTATTCTGAAAATGGTTGATGGCAATTACATAACGATAGAAATTATAACGCATTTCAGGAATTTGCTCTTCTTCTGAAGGAGTCGCCTGAAGTTTCAGACTTTCGAAATGTTGAATGGCATCATAAGAAGTATAGCCAAACACACCATTCACCTGTCCATTCTCTGTTTTTACATTAAACGCGTTTATAAATTCATCAAATTTACCGGTTACATTTATTTGTGAGGCAGAATCAATCTGTTGGTTACCATCAGGAAAACGCTGGGTTATTTCTCCCTGGTTAACCATGAATTCGGCAAGTGGTTCCAGGCAGATAAAAGAATAACTGTCTTTATTGCCATGATAATCGGAACTTTCCAGTAAAAGTGAACCCGGATACATATCTCTGACCTTCAGGTAAATACTTACCGGTGTGATTATATCAGCCAGAATTTTGTGTTCTCGTGTTTTAACAGTAAATTTTTTCATCTTATAATTATTTATGATAGTGTATTAGGTTATTTAAAACAAAAAAGGCCTGCCGTGATTCGGCAGACCTTTTTAATATTTTTTTAACAAGCAGGAACTGGCGTTACTCACGGTATATGAATATCGTACAGCGCCACCACCAGTTTGTATTTAAAAATTTTATACTCATTTTTCTTTCAATTCAATAGTTATATACCTGGCAAAGAAAATAATTTTTTATTAAAATAACAAACAACTTTGTCTTAAATTAATTGTCAGGCAACTTTAAGTTTCTTAAGGTTTGTCTTGTCAATTTTTTCCTTCGCGTATTTCAGTGTGATTTCCAGTTCTTTAACGCTCTGAGAGGGCAGTTCAAACATGGCATCCATCATTATAGCTTCACATATTGACCGCAATCCCCTGGCGCCCAGTTTATATTCAATTGACTTATCCACAATAAAGTCCAGTACGGCATCTTCAAAAACCAGGTTGATCTTATCCATTTTGAAGAGCTTCTTATACTGCTTTGTAATTGAATTTTTTGGTTCCGTTAAAATGCTGCGCAGTGTATCCCGCTCGAGTGGATTCAGGTATGTAAGAACAGGAAGCCGCCCGATGATTTCAGGTATCAATCCGAAACTCTTGAGATCCTGTGGCGCAATATATTGCAGCAAATTTTCGCGGTTAATCTGGTTTTTATGACGATCAGAATTAAACCCGACTACCTGTGTATTTAACCGGTTCCCGATTTTCCTTTCAATACCGTCAAATGCACCTCCGCAAACAAACAGGATATTTTTAGTGTTGACAGGTATCATTTTCTGGTCGGGATGCTTACGGCCTCCCTGTGGCGGCACATTAATCACTGATCCTTCCAGCAGTTTGAGTAGTCCCTGCTGAACACCTTCCCCTGAAACATCCCTGGTAATGGACGGATTATCACCTTTCCGGGCGATTTTGTCTATCTCATCAATGAAAACAATTCCTTTTTCTGCAGCCTCTACATTATAATCGGCCACCTGCAAAAGGCGTGTCAGAATACTCTCAATATCTTCCCCCACGTAGCCAGCTTCGGTAAGTACCGTTGCATCGACAATTGTAAAGGGGACATGGAGCATTTTTGCGATTGTACGGGCTAGCAGTGTTTTACCTGTACCTGTCTCACCAACCAGGATAATGTTTGATTTTTCAATCTCTATGTCCTCGTCAGTATGTCTGCTAACCTGCATCAACCTTTTATAATGGTTATACACGGCAACAGAAAGGTACTTTTTGGCCTCTTCCTGTCCGATGACATACTGATCCAGAAAGCTTTTGATCTCAATCGGCTTTAACAATTTAAGCTGGTTAAAATCAAAACCGGATTTGACACGTGTTTCTTCCTGAACAATATCATAGGCCTGCTCAATACAACTATCGCAGATATGTCCTGATATGCCTGCTATCAAAAGATTGGTGTCTTTTTTATCTCTACCGCAAAAGGAACACTTATCCATACAATAAAATTATTTTTTCTCTTTGATCAGAACCTCATCAATCATACCATACGCTTTTGCTTCTTCTGAAGTCATCCAGTAATCCCTGTCAGCATCTTTTTCAACCTTCTTAAGTGTATTACCTGTATGATCAGCAATGATCTGATAAAGTTCTTTCTTCAATTTCATAATCTCACGGGCAGTAATTTCGATATCAGAAGCCTGCCCCTGAGCACCACCCATTGGTTGATGGATCATCAGCCTGGAATGTTTGAGCGCCGACCGTTTACCTTTTGTCCCGGCGGTTAAAAGTACAGCACCCATGGATGCTGCCATACCTGTACAGATGGTTGCTACATCGGACCCAATCCACTGCATGGTGTCATAAATCCCTAATCCGGCATGTACTGACCCTCCGGGTGAGTTGAAATAGATCTGGATATCCTTGTTGGGATCTGCTGAATCGAGATAAAGCAGCTGGGCCTGAATAATATTGGATACATAATCGTCGATCGGAAGGCCCAGGAAAATAATCCTGTCCATCATCAAACGAGAGAATACATCCATGGAAGCTACGTTCAACTGTCTCTCTTCAATAATCGTCGGAGAGATATAATTGTTATAAACAGACATATATTTATGCATCCTGAGGCTGCTTATGCCCATATGTTTGGTTGCGTATTTCTCAAAATCTTTTTTCTGATCCATATCTGATTGCTGCTGTTTTTATAAGTTATTATTCGTGATCGTGATCATGGTCGTGGTCATGGTCATGGTCATGGTCGTGCTCAGCTTCAAACAATTTTTCAAAATCGTCCATGCTGATTTTCTTTTCCTTCAAAGTTACTTTTTCTTTAACAAAAGCAAATATTTTTTGTTCCTGAACCTGTTCATAAATCCGGCGGCGATCCTGTTCCTTTTCCAGGATTTTCTGAGCAAAATTTGCCAGGTGTTCATCCGGGACGTTGCCCATACCGTATTGTGCAAATTGCTGCTGGGCAACAAGTTTAGCGTGGTTGAGCAGGTCAGTCTCTTCTACCTTAATATCATTATCTTTGGCAATTTTATTTTTGATTAATTGCCATTTAAGGTCCTTCACAAAGGCAGGAAATTCTTTTTCAAGTTGTTCTTCAGAGATTTTTCCTTCATTGGAGACCATTAACCAGCGTTTCAGAAAATCATCAGGCAGGTCAAAGTCAACTTTGTTCATGAGCATTTCCTTTGCATCGAAGGTAAACCTGTAATCTGCATCATTTTTTAGATTCTGGTCAATTTGTTCCTGCAATTTTGCCCTGAATTCTTCTTCCGAATTAACCTGTCCTTCACCAAAAGCCTTGTCGAAGAATTCCTGGTTAAGTTCAGCGGGTTTGAATCTCTGAATAGAAGTTACGGTGAGCTTAAATACCGGATTTATTTCAGGCAGCTGCGCTTTGTCAACATTTAGCATGGTAGCCTGCTCGGTTTCATTCGGATAAGCTTTTTTGAGGTTGAAGCTTACTTCTCCATCTTTCTTAAGGCC
>DASQZP010000322.1:0-2243 GCA_035638655.1 Bacteroidales bacterium | reverse complement strand
AATAGATCTATTTGAGATTCATCCTTTTCCTGTTCTTCTATATAATCGATATGCATTTCAATAAATTTTTCTAATATATCCTTACTTTTCCTAAACGCTTTAAAATGTATTGTATAGTAGTAATCATCCTCTGTGGATGATTTTATGGCTAAATCATTTGCTACTAACCAGTCAAGAGCATTGCGTATCCAAGATGTCCTTGGAAATTCTACATCACGGTCATCGGGTACACCACTTACAGATAGGGCTTTTGAACCATAACCCGACTGAAGTTCTTCCGTAACTTCATCAACTCCTATATCAATTTTATATGCTTTCAATTCTTCATCGTATTCCGCCTCTGAAATCCTCGATGGGAATACATCTTGCCACAGTCGCTGTAATAATTTCGGCATTGGTGGACGACAATCATAAAATTCAAGATTGCCGAAAGTTTTAACAACATTCTCTAACGGCACTGGTACAGCATCACGCAAGGAGTTGTTCAGTTTCTCATTGTGAATTTCCCCCCACTCTTTCCTAAACGTAAAATAAGTCATCCGTTCATCTGATCGCTGAAACTCAATCACACAAGAATTTTGTGTCAATAAATCTGGATTACTTTCTATTTGCTCTTTAAGAAATCGAATGAATTTCCTACTACGAGTATAATGTATTAGTATAGCTGTATCAGATGTCTGAATTTGATCATTATCTATCCACCAACCCTCAAGAGAGTCATTATATTTTCTAATCTGAGTTATTATATCGTGCCATTGCTCAGGATCCTTGGATAGACTTTTTTTAAATTCTGCTACTATCCCATAATTATTTGAGTGCTGAGCAACTAAATCAGGAGTTATATCCGTATTGGGCGCAATCGAATTATTTGAGGAAGTAGTCATACGCCTTCCAATACCAAAATTAGAATTGGGGGACTGTCTATTACCATCATGAACAACTATAGCAGCAAAAGCGAGTATTGCTTTTACCGTCTGCTCATAATCTTCAATTTTGTCCAATAAAGCTCTCGAGCGTTCTTCCTTCGTCATCATAATTGGCTACTTGGCCTTCTTTAAACTTATCGAATATGTAGTGAAAAACTCTTTCAAATGCCGCTTCAGATGCTTTAAGGCCGGGAATAACCGCAATTCTTTCCGGAGGCAATGCATATACATTAAAGCACGAACCATCCTGCATATCAGTGATTTTTAAATGAGCGTAGGGATTTCCATGTTCGACGGAATACATCGAATGTGGGTATTTTTTCATCACATCAACAAACTGCCTTACTATCGCAGTTTCCTCAAATACAGGTTTTTGATAGTTGATCGAGAGTGGTCTAGACTTATAAGATGACTCTTTTAAACCGCGCCCAGAATAGAAACTAAGTTTTGAAAAACCTACATTAGCTATGTGTTTAATAATATTATCATATACTACTTTGAATTTACCTGACAGCTCCACTTCACCTGATTTTCGAATTTTACAGCTCGCAGTTGGTCGAACATGGTTTTGCCCCATTACGCTCGGTACAAATTCTACATCAATAGAGGTGAAATATTGATTTCGCTCCTTTACTTCCATAAGAATTTGTTCAAAACTTTCATTAGTCCATTCACGAATGGATTTTCGCTCTTTTCCGGAACTACTTTCAATCGACTCATTCGCCGAGAAAGATTTTACGAAAATATTATGGTCAATATTACTTCTCAACTTTTTGATGCTTTGTACAATTTCAGATTGTGACAATAAAACTGGGACCAAACTCGGGTAATAAGAGCTTATTAATTTAACTAAGGCTTTTTGCCAGTTCTTACGTTTACAAATGGAAACGAAAATGCCGATGTTAGGTAGTTCATCAAGTTGTACTACGGAGAAATTAGTTACTAAATTCTCTTTATACTTTTTTCCAACAGTTTTGGAAAACTCATAGGTTGGGACAAATTCACCAATACGTTTAATTCTAGATTCAGAGATAATTCGTTCAAAAGTATCAACAATGTCATACTCTGAGTAAACAACTTTAACACGAATCTGATATGGAGGCGGTACTTCAATCTCATATAAATTTTCCAGAAGTGCCCTTTTATCACCCGAACTAAGTAAAGTTCTTGCGTACTTCTCAAACTCCTGCTCCTCTTGTTGAGTATTTAAGCGCTTCATTGCCTTGTAAGCTTTCAGTCTCCTCTTTAGTATAATTTTATACCATTTTACTATATTTTAAATGATCAAGAGTAGGAATTCTATTTTTTTCCCATTAT
>DASQZP010000321.1:0-4203 GCA_035638655.1 Bacteroidales bacterium | reverse complement strand
GTCTACACCAGTAGCGACCATATTCGTGGCTAAGCAGATATCCAAAGCATTACTTCTTGTTCCATCCTGTACTCTGTAAGAACGCTCTAAGTCCTTTAATGTGTCCGGAATTTTATCAGAACTTATACGACTTGTTAACTCCTGTATCTTCCAATCATATAGATTTCTTCGCCTGTCAAACAATATTAGGTCCCTATTCTGGATTTGGGAAAGTCTTTCACGAATATCACCATGAACTAAAGACATTGCTCCACCAAGTTCTCTTATGCTATTAAAGTAACCAAGCAATGTCCAATAATAGTCAATATTATCATGGTCTTGTTCTTTCTCTTTGACTTTCTGTAAAATTGATGAATATGATCTTACAATAGATGTTTGAGCAGAGGGATAACCAGACGCCAATATTCCAGCATATAATCTTCCAGGATTATCATTATCAACTTTTTCTTCTTTTGAAAACCAGGTTTCACCAAATTCTAATCCTTGAGATGGAAAAATATGGAGTTTTTCAGTACCGTAAAGAGCCCGTACCTGTTCTTTTGCTCTACTAATCGTGGCTGAAGAAGCAATTACTTTAGGTGAGTTATATTCTGAATCATCTTTTATAAATGGTGGAGATGTTAAATGATAATTATTACACATTGTTTGTATCAACGTTTCATACATTCCAACCATAGAACCAAGAGGTCCTGATATTAAGTGAAGCTCGTCTTGAATTATTAATTCCGGGGGAGTTATTCGACTTCTTTTATCCTCTTTTTCTCTAAAACCAAATAAATTTCCAGTTTCAGGTTTCCAAGTGATCATTGCAAACTTATCTACTGTACCCAATACTATAGTTGGTGCATTATTATATATCTGATCATCTACCACATATAGCGGTAGATCGATATTATAAAATTCACAAGATTCATTTTCACATCGAAATTTAACATGACCGTTTCTACCATCTTCTTTATATAAACCTTTTGTCTTTCGTTTATCACTATATTTTACATTCGAAATTTTTCCAATCTGAGCCGAACAACAAGGACATTTCTTTACAACAAAGTTATATGGAGCATGTTTAAACAACTTATTGTTATTCAATTCAGAAAATTGACTTCTTGCCTTTTTATCATCATTTGGTGTTGAAGTTCCACCAACCCATAAACCAATAGAAATAGGATCATCACCAAGTTCATAAATACCATTTTTTTCTAAGCCCTTTCTAATTAGTTCGCAAGCACAAATTAGAGAGGCGGCTCTTTCATATTGCTGGGTTGTCAGTAGTCTTAAGGTGTACCTCATCAGAATGGTTGTACCACTAAACTGCTCATTCTTTAAATCTTTCACACCGTTTAATCTGCGGTAGAAGATTGTAAAGGCGGAAAGTCCCAAATATGCTTCTGTTTTTCCTCCACCTGTAGGAAACCAAATTAGATCAACAGTTTCTCGCTCTTCTGATCTGGGATTTATCGTTGATTCGATATTCATTAAAATAAAAGCAATCTGGAAAGGCCTCCATTTTCCCCATCCGTCACTCTCTTTAAATTCTTCGAGAGAGATAAAATTCTGTTTACCAGAATCTAAAGGTTGTAACTTATCATGAATTTCGCCGTTATTTCTGGTTCTAATCCACACTCTTTGGGGTGTACTTGATCGTTGCTGTTGCCATAGCATCGCTCTGTTCATCCAGCGAAAAGATTTAACCGAATTTGAATCTTCATCAGCATTAAGTAAGTGATTTACACCCTGTTCAATTCTTTTAAGTGTTTTTTGACATTTTACTAAAGCATTAGATGCCGCTTCCTGATACGAATTATCCAGCTTTTTCGCTTCTTCTGAGATTTTTGTAATCCATGTTCCATATTCTGCAACCAGTTCTTTAAGACTCTCCTTTGCTAAATCCCAGTTCCCAAGATCTGAAAGCTCATAAATACTTAGTTTAACGTGTGTTGTAGGAGCAATTTGTGGCATTTCGTAAGTAGGAATGACTGATGTCTTTATATTTTTTATCCTCTCATGTTGTGAGTCATCCGCTTCATTACCTTCCCACTTAACAGATACACCATGACCAATACCGAATATTCTTTTTTTCCTATATAGAAGATTTAATTCTTTTTCTTCATCAGTATCAGATGCTCTGGTGCGTTCCTTATATGGAGCAATTAATTTCTCATTATCCGTAGTTAACCCTAATTCATTTTGGTAAAGAATGTGCTGATCATCTTCAGCCCGATTGCCACTGGCTATAATTTCATTAACAAGTATAAAAGTAAGAGTGGTATAGTCTTCTTTTGCAACAGATCTGTCATATACATTAAGACTTAACCAATTTTTATTGTTATCATTTTTAAAGAGTTTAATCTTTCTACTTTTTTCCCCTTCATTAAATATTGAATAAACATCCAGTATAATCGGCTCAATATTTAGTGGCGTTCTTATCCAATAGTCTGAAGCTCTCGGATTGTCATCTTTATCAGTCTGTACCTCGACTTGTCCTTCTTTATTGATTCGTTTTAATTCTGTCTTCCCTGTGCCTTTTTTGTAATGAGCTGATTTGACAGTCAATGTAATCTTAGAATTCTCTTCATTTTTTCTAAATCGCACCGTAAAACCCATTGCTGATGGTAGAAATTGATTTGCCAATCCAACTGGCTCTTCATAATCTAAATCCTCTCCTGAAGCACGTCTATAACTTTTTCCTGTGGTTGAATTCGTTCTCTTTTCATCTGAGCTCTCAACCTCATTAGAATTTTCTTCTGTATCTGACTCTCCGATATTTTTATATGCTTTAGGGTATAGCATTCCTGCACCGTATCTGGATTTAGGTGTGCCATGAATATATTTTAGAAGAATCTCCTCACCTGTTGCTTCATCTTTATATTTTGGGTTATTAGAAGGTCCAACAATCTCTTCTCTTATTGCATTAACTAATTCTTCTCTGACATCCATGTTAATTTAGCTTAGATAGGTTTGAGGTGATCATTCTCTGATAAGATTCTTCTAAATCTTTATTCAAAATGATATTTAGTTGTTGAGTTGCTCTTGATATACCAACATAAAATAACCGCATTGATTCCTTTGATTGTATCTCTGAAAAATCAAACAAAAAAACAATAATATTTTCCAATCCTTTGTAAGAATGAATTGTTGAAACTTCTAGTCCTTTTTTAATTTGCTCGTGAATAAATTCAGAGTCATACAAATAAGTTTTTTCGAATCTTTTCGGAGATAACAAAGCAATCATATCGGGAGTAATATCATCCTTTTTTAACTCCCTTATTTTATTCTCAATTATTTCCTGTTGTTTATTCTTTGTTGGAAATCTCACATCAATAGGAATGCCCGGCAAAGTAGAATTTGTAAAATCAGGCACATCAACACCTGTAATTAATGTATTTTGATTAGCTATTTTCTTTGTATTTCTACAATTAATCCGAAGGGGAGGAATCTTGGTAAAAAATGACCGCTCATAAATCAACTGTATTGATTTTCCCGGGTCATTTAAATAAATAGCTTGATTTGTAAAATCACCGAACATAATCCATTTGCCTCTCTTCATACCATCTTTCAAAATCCACTCAAATACTTCAAGATAATTTTCCGTCAATAAATCCTGAGCTTCATCAACAATTAAAACATCGAATTTTTGTTCTTCACTTAGTTCCTCATTCTGAATTAAAAACTCAAGTGGTAATTTTTCAGAATAATAGTCATGATCATGATCGACTTTTAATTCTCCAGAAGTATGTTTAGTTAGGTAACTATGCAAGGTTCCTGCAAAATAGCTATGAGTATTTTTATCAAATACTTTAGCTAATGATTTATTTAGTTTTTCTCCAAGTTTCTGATTAAAACAAAAAAGTCCAACTCTTCTCCCGTTGTGCAGTTTTCTTCGTGCAAGTTCCAAAGCAAGAACTGTTTTTCCTGTTCCAGCCGATCCTTCAATCAAACACCTATCATTAAACTCTGTAAAATCCAGAATCTTAAATTGTTCCTGAGTAAATTCTTCAATTAACTTTTGATTGTCTGATATTATATTCAATTCTGAATAATCAATTTTAAAATCTCCTCTAATAATTTTGAGCACTGCTTCACAATCTTCTCCTGTGGGGCGCGAGTTATTCACATCATACCAAGAATGCTTACTATACTCTTGGTGCCACCCCTCGGCAAGCCTCCTGATATATGTACTAATAGGAAGTCTCATATCTTCCT
>DASQZP010000320.1:0-2082 GCA_035638655.1 Bacteroidales bacterium | reverse complement strand
TCCTAATCTATCAAGATTCCCAGTGGATATATTCAGTCAGATTTTGTCTGACAAAACTCAAGATTATGGCAAGACATCTGGACTTTGCATTCTTCTTATTTTTATCTAACTCTACAAAACAAATCCCCAATATTAAAACGCAAAAATATTTTTATTAGTAACCATTCTCAATTAAAAATTGACTTCCATCCTTTCGGTTATATCTTTTACTATAATTGAAGGCTTTTGTGTTTGGCGACATAAATACATTTCTAGCCGTACAATTCAGCATGAGTCTTGAATAATGGAAAGACCATAAAACATCGGCTCATTCTCGATATACGATTCATGAAAAATTGATAGTCTGGCAAGGTCAAAAAGTTAAGCAATTTCAAAAACTGTTTTATACCAACTTGTCTCTATAAGCTATAAAGCACCATCCAAACGTAATGACCAAGGAGTTCTATGTTGAATAAAAAAAATATTTATTATGTTTCAGGGTGTACCGGGATTGTTGCAACAGATGTTGGAAAATCTCTTCTTAGCCAATTTCCTGAAACAAGCTTTCATGAAGAAAAATTTCCTTTTATTAAAAATCTCAGTGATGCTCAAAAAACTATCAACTATATTCTTGAACAATCTGTGGGTGTTAAGCCTATAATATTTAGTAGTCTTGTGAACCCCGAAGTTAGAGAGGTCTTTAACCGCCCAGAGGTAGAACTCTTTGATATCTATGATGCTTTCCTCGGTCGTCTTGAAAACTGCCTTGATGATAAACCACTGCTTCTTCCTGGTTCTTCCAGGCATGTTGATGATAGCGGAATTTCAAAAAGGGCCAAAGCCATTGATTACTGCCTTGAGCATGACGACGGGAGAAAAATTGTCGATTGCAACAAAGCTGATGTCATCGTGCTAGGAGTATCCCGTTCAGGAAAAACACCATTAAGCATCTATCTTGCGACCCACATAGGGCTTAAAGTAGCAAACTACCCACTAACAGAAGAAACCTTGAACAATTATAAACTCCCCAAAGAAGTAAGCGAGAATATAACCAAAACTGTAGGTTTGACTTCAAATCCTGAAATACTAAGCATAATACGACAAGAACGATATCCTGACAGCAACTACGCCAAACGTTCAGTATGCATTCAGGAGTTAAGGCAAGCAGAGCAGATTTATCAGAACTATAAGATTCCGTATATCAACACTTCCAGAAAGTCGATTGAAGAGCTAGCGGCTCATATTCTCCAGGAAATAGGTCTTTATAAAAAGACTAGTCGCCTAAAAAAAGTTGTCCCTCCTTCTCGGAGGGCTGCATAAGCAAGAAAGAGAAATTTTTTAATTTTGACTTGTGAATTGTTCTTAAACTATCAATGTATCCACCATACATGTTAACTTTTTTAGTCAACATACCTCCCTACTATTTTGACCGAGGCATAAGTTAAGATGTACAGTGGATATATTAAGTCAGATTTTGTCAGATAATAGTTAAGATTGTGGCAAGAAATGTGAGCTCTCGTATCTTCCTCCACACAACCACAATGTGGCATATCCCCAAATTATTTTAGCAAAATTCCCTAAAATCAACGACAAGGCTTTAATGCGGCTCTTGCCTCAATATGTAACAGCACTGTAACTATCTGATATAAAATCAGAAAAAAGATTATTGCTTTATCTAATGAGTATGGGCTTACTTTTTGCATTTGTAAATTAAGTATTTTGGGCGATCATTTATCACTGACAGGGTTCTAATTGATGAGTACTCATGACGAGCCCCTATTAGTAAAAAAGAGGGGAAGAGGAGATCCTTATTATCTTCCTTCAGGAAATCCCTCTAAAGGCATTACACAAGAGATTTCAATGAATAAACAGACAGGAGAAGAACTCAAACATTCCAATGAAGTTAGCGAAATCATTTTGGATTCAATGAGTGATGCCGTAAGTCTTATTAATACAGATGATTACAGTATTATTGATGCCAACAAAGCTTTCTGGGGGCAATATGGTCTTTCGAAAAAAGATATTCTTGGCAAGCCTTGTTACTTAGTCACCCACAATCGAAAAGAACCTTGTTGTCCACCAAACGATATATGTCCACTCATT
>DASQZP010000319.1:0-10079 GCA_035638655.1 Bacteroidales bacterium | reverse complement strand
TAAGACGTATCTTATATGGATAATACAAGTGTTTAAATTATAACCAACTACTCTTAAAACTATTTACTATGAACCATTTACAGTCTATTGGCAAACACACAGCATGCGTACATACCGGAACCTACCGCGACTCGAGGGTTCCAGGCATCAACACACCGGTTTATACTTCAACTGCTTTTGAATACCTGGACAATGAAGAAAGCATCTATCCCCGTTATTTCAACACTACTAATCAGGAAGTGATTGTAAAGAAAATTGCTGCACTCGAACATGCAGAGAACGGACTTGTGATGAGTTCAGGAATGGCAGCCATCAGCACAGTACTTCTTGGACTTTTAAAATCAGGCGATCATGTGGTATTTCAGAAGGGATTATATGGCGGTACTTTTCATTTTGTAGTAGCTGAACTGCAAAAGCTAGGGATCAGCTATTCAATTACTAAAGGTATTGAGGAAGATGATTTTCTTGCCGCACTCCGGCCAAACACAGCAATGATTTATATCGAAACCCCTTCCAATCCACTTCTGTCAATTACTGATATAGAGATGGTTGCAAACATCGCCAAAGAGCATGGTCTGGTTTCAGTAATTGACAACACTTTTGCCAGTCCTGTAAATCAAAATCCGGTTGATCTTGGTATTGACATTGTCGTACATAGTGCCACCAAATATCTTGGAGGACATAGTGATATATGCGCGGGTATAATTTTATCAACTTCAAAACGTATTGCCGAAATACGAAAAATGGCGCTGAACCTGGGAGGCAGTTTAAACGCCCAAACCTGCGCACTGCTTGAAAGAAGCATAAAGACACTTGCCCTGAGGGTGAATCAGCAAAACAGCAATGCAGGAGAAGTTGCATCATATCTGCGCAAGCATGAACAGGTATCGAGGGTATATTATCCGGGTTTAAAAACACACCAAAACCATAATGTAGCGGTCCGACAAATGTCTGGCTTTGGTGGTATGCTTTCTTTTGAACTACGTAATCTCGATCCTGTCAAATTCCAGCGAAAGTTAAAACTCATAAAACCTGCAGTCAGCCTGGGAGGAATAGAGACTACAATATGCAGTCCGACAATGACTTCCCACCGACATCTTACTGATTCTCAAAGAAAAGAAGAAGGGATAAATGAAAAACTTCTAAGGCTTTCCGTTGGTATTGAAGATATTCCAGACATCCTCCAGGACCTTGACCAGGCACTTTCTCTGGACATTTAACAATGCCATGCATGCAATACCAGCTGAAGCGATAATAATCAAATATATAGAGTGAAAACTCAGTATGGTAAGAAGATAACTGAAAGAAAGAATAAACAAAGCCCCGCATGAATTGTTTTTCTGGGCACAAACACATCATTTATTAACCACTCAAAACCTAAATACAATGAAATACAATTTATTGGGAAATACAGGAGTCCTTGTTTCTGAATTATGCCTTGGAGCAATGACATTTGGAGGCAGGGGATATTGGGAAGCAATCGGTAAACTTCAGCAGGATGCTGTAAACGATCTTGTTAAAAGCTCCATAGATAAAGGCATTAACTTTATTGATACAGCCAATGTGTATTCCGAAGGACTTTCAGAAATGTTGTTGGGCAAATCCTTGAAATCTCTGGGCATTGACAGGCAAAAAGTGGTACTTGCAACCAAGCTGAGAGGTCGCATTGGTGACGGGGCAAACCAGGTGGGCCTCTCCAGGCTCCACATTGCCGACTCGGTAAATGACAGTCTTAAGCGGCTGGACATGGAGTATGTTGACCTGTTGTACATACACGGTGTAGATACCCTTACACCGCTTGAAGAAACAATGAGAGGGCTTGAAGATGTGGTTCGGGCTGGCAAAGTCAGGTACCTGGGAATTAGTAATCACCCGGCATGGATGGTAACAAAAGCCAACGGGATTGCTGATAAAATGGGGTGGACCCGTTTTGACGCATTGCAGAATTATTATTCCATTGCCGGAAGGGATGTTGAAAGAGAAATTGTACCGATGGCCCAAAGTGAAGGTCTTGGTCTGATGCCCTGGAGCCCGCTTGCAGGAGGTTTCCTTTCGGGAAAGTATACCAGAAATAATGAAAAAGCCGGTGACAGCAGACGTGACAGTTTTGATTTCCCTCCCATTGACAAAGAGAAAGCATATGATATCATTGATGTATTGATTGAAATCGGCAAAGCCCACAATGCATCTGCAGCAAGAGTCGCACTGGCCTGGCTCCTCAATAAACCAGCCGTAACAAGTGTAATAATTGGTGCAAAAAAACAGGAACAATTAGCGGATAATATTGCCGCCGCTGAATTATCTCTAAGCAAAGATGAGATGGATCGGCTGGATACGGTAAGTGAACTGCCGTCTGAATATCCCGGCTGGATGGTGGAAAGACAAAGTCAGGGCAGAATGCCTTCTGAATAAAAAAATGTGGCTGGGGTCATGTACCTCAGCCATCTGTTAATTCCCCGTGAGTTCTCTGATCACCACTGATGCACACATACAGCCAAAAACAGCAGGCATGTAGGAAATAGTTCCTACTGTTGATTTCTTATTTTGCTCGCCTTCAGTAAGTTTTACTGCTTCTCTATTCACGGGTTCTGATGAAAAAACAACTCTGAATCCTTCATGCACACCAAACTTTCTCAGCTTTTTACGCAGCATAAAAGCCAATCTGCACTGATAGGAATCAGATATGTCGGAAATTTGCACCTGTGAGGGATCAAGTTTCCCGCCTGCTCCCATTGAACTTACCAGCGGAAGATTTTGCTTTAGTGCATTATAGATCAGAAAAATCTTCGGACTGAGCGTATCGATTGCATCCACAACATAATCGAACTTATTTGAAAGCAATTCTCCAATATTCCCCTCACCCAGGAATTCACTCAGGACTGTAAGTTCTACCCGGGGATTGATATCTTCCAGCCTTTTTGCCATTAAATCAGCCTTTCTTTTGCCTTCAGTGCTATTGAATGCAATCAACTGACGATTGCGGTTACTGGGTTGTACCACATCGTGATCAACAATCGTGAGCTTCCCCACTCCTGCCCTGCACAAATTTTCCGCGGCATAAGCCCCCACACCACCCAAACCGGCAACAAGAACGTGCGCATCCTGTAGTTTATTGACTTTTTGTTGCCCCAGTAATAACTCAGTGCGCTCCTGCCAGGAATCAGTCATGTTCATCAAAAAAACAACTATTGAAATTATGCAGCATCTGCTTTTGCAGTTCACCCGGAGTGCAACCCCGCAAACGCGCTCCTTCGGCGTAAACATCCTCAATCATCAGATCCTCTTCATCTGTCTCACAAAAGAAATGATCGGCCGGTTCATTCCTGAATACATCAACCGTTTTTTCATGACCACGCATGATCCATTTTCCAAATGACAAATAACAATTGTGAGCCACAAGGTCTTCAGCGATCTGCCTGTTACCGTTAAAACCATGGAAAATCCAGGGCATTTCTGACCGGGTTTCCTTCCTTATGCGCAACAGATCATTAAAAGCCTTAACACAATGAATGATCAGCGGTTTTTTCCATTTTTCCGATAATTGTACCTGCGCAACAAAAGCCTCTTCCTGCCATTGCTGCTCTGTATCAATAGCTTTATCTATCCCTGCTTCTCCAAAGGCAATCACCTGTTCCAGGCCAACTGCTTCTTCCATACTTTTGAGAGCAGATTCAATGCTGGTCTTTTTCAAATACCAGGGATGCAGTCCGATGGTGTAATAACACATCGATGGTCCGGTTAGAATTTTCTCCGGTTCGTGGGCAAAAATATTGATCAGTGCTATATTCGTCTCGCAATCCTGATGCAGATCGTGCGTGTGGATGTTAACATTCCGTAATACTTCCGGATTAAGCATTTTTGATTATTTATTGATCGTTTGAACAGCCTTGTTAATTCTTTCTTTTACTTCACCTTTTCCAAGCATGGATACCATGGTAACCAGATCCGCCCCCATACTCCCCCCTACCAGTGCCAGTCGCAATGCATTCATCACCAATCCAAAGCCAAGTGACCGTTCATTAACAAATGTTTCTATGGCAGATTTAATATTTTCCGGTTCAAAAAGTTCAACCTGATCTAATACGCCTGATAACTCCAGCATAATCTTACCGGTTCCTTCTTTCCAACGCTTCTTAACCACTTTTTCATCATATTGATCAGGTGCTGTAAAGAAATACCAGGCCTGCCCCCAGAAATCTTTGGCAAATTCAACCCTTTCCTTTACGAGATCAATAACATTTTCGATATATTCCATGGAGGAAGCGATCCCCTTCTGATTTAACTCTTCCGCAAAAATTTCGGCAAGTTCCATGTTTGATCTGTTGCGTAAAAACTGCTGATTGAACCACCGTGCTTTTTCCGGATCAAACCGGGAACCTGATTTGCCGACTCTTTCCAGAGAAAATGCCTGTATCAGTTCGTCGAGGGAAAAAACTTCCTGCTCCGTTCCCGGATTCCATCCCAGCAAAGCCAGTATATTTACAAAGGCTTCCGGAAAGTAACCTGTTTCTCTGTAGCCGGTGGATATCTCATTACTCACCGGATCTTTCCATTCGAGAGGAAACACCGGAAAACCCAGTTTGTCTCCGTCCCGCTTGCTAAGTTTGCCCTGACCACTGGGTTTAAGAATCAGTGGCAGATGAGCGAAAGCTGGCATGGAGGATTTCCATCCCAGACTTCTGTATAACAATGCATGAAGCGGAAGAGACGGGAGCCATTCCTCTCCGCGAATCACATGTGTAATTTCCATTAAATAATCATCTACAACATTGGCCAGATGGTAAGTCGGTAATCCGTCCGATTTAAAAAGCACCTTATCATCCAGGGTAACAGTATTGAATTTAACCTCCCCCCTTATCAGATCCTGTAACACTATTTCTTCGTTTTCAGGCATTTTGAATCGCACCACAAAGGGTGCTCCTGTTGCCAGAAGTTGCTGTGTTTCGGCTTCGGAAAGTGTAAGGGAATTTTTGAGCTTCAGTCTCTCTACTGCATTATAGGCAAATGTTTTTTTCTCAGCTTCAAATGATTTACGAATTTCATCCAGTTCTTCCGGAGTATCAAATGCATAATATGCATTTCCTGAAATCAGCAACTGATCGGCGTACCGTCGATAGATGTCTTTACGTTCCGACTGTCTGTAAGGAGCATGCGGCCCGCCCTGCTCAACGCCTTCGTCGGGCTTTAATCCGCACCATTGTAACGAATCAATAATGTACTGCTCTGCCCCTGTTACATAACGGGTCTGATCAGTATCTTCAATTCTTAACAGAAAGTCTCCGCCATGCTTTTTGGCAAATAAATAATTAAACAAAGCGGTTCGAACCCCTCCCATATGAAGCGGTCCTGTAGGACTTGGCGCAAACCTTACTCTTACATGTTGATCATTCATAGCTTTTCAAAAATTTTGGCAAAGATAAAAAGTTAACAACAAAAAACAGGACCGAATACAAAACAATTAAAAAGTATCTGAAATCAAAACAAACCACAAGACAGATATACTACAATTTATTCATTATCTGCTCACTAAATGCAGCTGAATTTACCAGAGATGGTGTACCTGCTGTTTAATATCACCTTCATAAATGTCGTTGATAACTTTTAACTGCTCCTTTGTAAGACCGGGTTGCTCAGAAGCAGCTATATTTGACGCCACCTGTTCTGGTTTAGAAGCTCCCGGAATTATACATCCGACTTCTTTAAACATCAGGATCCATTTTAAGGCTACGGGAGCAAGATTTTGCTGCTCAGGGAATATCTTTTTCAATTTGTCTACAGCATCCAGGGCCGTATTGTAATCGATACCGGCAAAAGTTTCTCCTTTATCAAATGCTGCACCATCACGATTAAAATTTCGATGGTCTTCCTTATCAAAGGTAGTATCCCTGCTGAATTTGCCGGTAAGCAGCCCACTGGCCAAAGGTACGCGCACAATTATACCAATATCCTTCTTTGCTGCTTCCTTAAAGAAAAGGTCAGACGGACGTTGTCTGAACATGTTAAATATGATCTGTACGGTACTAACATTTGAATATTCAATGGCTTTCAGTCCTTCCTCCACTTTTTCAACGCTTACACCAAGATTCTGAATTTTTCCTTCATCCTTCAGCCGGTCAAACAATTCAAAAATTTCAGGCCTGTAATATACTTCAGTTGGCGGGCAATGCAACTGGATCAGATCCAGCGTATCCAGTCCGGAGTTGCGAAGACTGTCTTCTACAAATTTCCGAAGCACATCAGGCTGATAGCCTTCTGATACATGAGGATTGATCTGCCTGCCACATTTGGTGGCTACATAAATCCGTTCACTGCGTGACCGCACGACCCTGCCAACCGCAGCTTCACTCTTGCCTGCATCATAAACATCAGCCGTATCGATAAAATTGATACCCCGATCAATAGCAAGATTGATAATCTTTTCGGCATTGGCATCATTGAATGGCTGCCCCCAGCCACCACCTACCTGCCAGGTTCCCAATGATATCTCTGAAACCTCAAAATTTGTTTTTCCAAGTTTTCTGTAATTCATAGTAATAGCGTTTTTGGTTATTTTAAATATTCTGATTATAGAATACCAAATGGAATAAAATTAACAGCTTGTTGAGCCGGATATATTTGATTTTTCAGCCTCAAGAATAAATATCACCAAAGTTAATTAGAGTCTATCAATAAAGTCAAGTGTCTGGATTAAAATTTTTGCAATAACGCAGATATCGAACATTATAAGCATACTATTAAAAATTTATTTGAGAAGAAAGATACCCGGCTCATGTGGAAAAAATTTCACACCCTTTTCTTTTCAAAAGTTAATCCCAACAAATCAGAAAAGGCAAACAACTTACTGAATATATGCAATTTAAAAATAGTCAATCGCAGAAAAATCATACCCGTTAAAATACTACATTCAAATACATGGCATGGTATTTTCACTTTAGTATTAAAGAAATTTGTGTTCTTCGGAACATCTTTCAAAATATCAAACCTAAAATAAGGAGGATAAAATGAATACACTTGAATTTATGGGAAACTGGAACGAAGTGAAAGGCAAACTTAAACAACGCTACAATATTCTTACTGACCGTGACCTGGAATTTGTAGAAGGCAAGGAAGAAGAATTGCTGGGCCGTTTACAGGCAAAAACAGGCAAAAAGAAAGAAGAACTGATCGATGAGATTAAAACTTTGTAATCAATAAATAACCAACAATCGTAAAAAAAACAACTAAACCTTTTCAAATACAGGGATTTGAATAAAATCATATCCCGGGAACTTAATTTTTTCAAACTGCAAAGGCAGCAGGCAATAAGCCGGCTGTCTTTGTTGGTTTTAAAACCTGTTATTCAATCCAGTCAGCAATAAAAAGATTTGTATCATGGGTTCCGTGATTATTCCTGTTAGATGAAAAAACCAGTTTGCTTCCATCTGGTGAAAACATTGGAAAAGCATTGAACAGACTCTCACTTGTAATCTGTGTCAGTCCGGTACCATCAACATTGATCATAAAGAGTTGAAAATCATAACCACGATCAGACTGATGGTTGCTGGAAAAAATAATTTTATTACCTGAGGGATGAAAAAACGGAGCCCAGTTGGCCTTACCAAGATGTGTAACTTGCTTTAAATCTGATCCATCGGCATTACATACATAAATTTCCATATTGGTGGGCATTACAAGGCCCTGCGCCAGTAATT
The DNA here is from genome assembly GCA_035638655.1 of Bacteroidales bacterium. GTDB lineage: Bacteria > Bacteroidota > Bacteroidia > Bacteroidales > DASQZP01 > DASQZP01. The sequence continues at coordinate 2,388 of DASQZP010000319.1, read as the reverse complement.
CTTTGTATTCTTTTTTCTCTGCCTCAGTCTTTGGCCTGGAGGCTCTGAAAACAAGCTGCTTCCCATCCGGAGAAAAGAATGCACCCCCATCGTATCCCAGTCCGAAGGTAATCTGTTTCTGATCACTTCCGTCTAAATTCATGGTCCACAGTTCAAGATCACCGCTCCGGGTACTGGTAAATACAATTTTATCTCCTTTTGGAGAAATTGTTGCTTCTGCATCATAGCCGGGAGAGTCCGTTAGCTGCTTTACTATGTTCCCGTCAAGGTCAGCTACATAAATATCATAAGTATCATAAACCGGCCAGACATATTTCCCTTCAATATGCGGAACCGGGGGACATTCATCTCCTCCCTGATGAGTTGAAGCGTATAATATATGCTTGCCGTCCGGCATATAATAGCTGCAGGTTGTCCGTCCTCTGCCGGTGCTGATCATTGGAGGCCGGTAAGTAGTATCCTGTTTAGCCTTTTCAATGTTCATACTGAATATCTGGTCACACGACAATCCCCATGCCTGATTGTTACTCTGAAAAGTAAGAAATTTGCCGTCCGGATTAAAATAGGCTTCTGCATTGTCGCCTCCATAGGTGAGCTGTTTAAGATTAGCCAGGTGGGATTCCTGGGCATTTGCTCCGATCAGCCCCATTGATATTATTAGAATAAGAATGAATTTTTGCTTCATTATAATTGGGTTTTATTTGAGTTAAGAATAGATGTTCGTTGTAATTTTACAATATCTTAAATAATACCTGTTTTAAAAAGATCACTTTATAATGAAAATGTTATAAGCATATTAAGCATCCTCTCCCTGGTTTCGGTGTATTGACAACACCTTATCTTTCTGCATGATCAGGTATCCGAAAAAAATAAAAAGCAAACCGATCAGTTCAGTGATAAACAAAACTTCAACATGTCCAAACCTGGTAAACGACCCGCCAATTCCAGGCAGCAGTGCACCAATGGAAATAAATACATTTCCCAGGAAGCGGGTATGGGTTTTGCCCAATTTATAATATTTATAGGCAGAATAAACAGCCCCGCCAAAAAGAAAGATAAAAGCATATATATTAATGAACGGGGAAAAATACCGAACCCACTGCCATTGAAATACACTTCCTGATAATTGATAATTAAAGTTTTCAGGAATCTTTACCGGTGTAATGAGAACACTTAAAGAAGCAACTACAATTATAGTCACAAAAATGGCCGTGAGAATATTGGCTGTTTTTCTTTTCATCAATAGATATACAGTCCCCTGGGCAAGTGGAAATCCACCCAACAAAGCACCGGCAATGTACCATAACCGTGTATTAGTGACAGACCATCCTGCCAGTGCGTTAATGCTTTCAGTCATCGTACCAAAACCATAGGTGAAAACCCCGATTGTCCACCAGAGCAAATACATGGCGTCTGGTTTCCGGCTGTAATGCTGAACAAGTTTTATGAAAAAAATAAAGGAAAGAAGCGTAGTAAGAATTGGAATGTAATTAACCATTTTATTTTAATTTTATAGTAATAATCTGAATTTGCAGGCAACAACGAAACATATAATCTTAATATCATTGCATTTAAAAAACAAAGATATAAAAATACCTTGTTTTCTTTATTTAAAACGTAGCTATCCAAATAATGCACCGGATCAATTCAACACGAACAAATACTGATGTGTTCCTGTTCAAATATTTGAAAAGAACTTACTGACATTTTAGGTGCATCTTAAAACAGGGATAATGTATTACTATCAAAAAAACAACCCGGTTGATACATCAACGTATGAACCGGGTCGATTATAAATAGTCCACGATCATCTGACTACTTATAAACCATGTGCATAAAGAAATTACAGTGCCCCTACTTAATAAATTTAATCCTTATGAACTGGTAACTGGAATAAAAATAATATATACATGAGGATATCTCCTAATATTTTACCTGCTCAGATAATGAACGGGCAAAATTTATGGTTGAAATTTAAAAAACAATAAAATTGACTATACATCCCGGGCGGGAACAGGAAATAATTTCCGGGGAAAAGGCAGCCCATTTCTCCATGAAACACTGCTTTTATTCACCATACATTATAAGTTTGATGTCATACTCCTAAAATGGGAATGAAACCTACATTTTAACAACCTGAGTATGTTAAATATCATTTGCCGGAAAAACAGATTATCCTAACTTCGTAACCTTTAATTATAACATAGAATTATATATGGAAAACATACTGGTTATTGGGGCCGCCGGTCAAATTGGCTCAGAACTCACAATTGCATTACGAAAAATTTACGGTAATGATCATGTTTTTGCAACAGATATAAAGCCGGCTTCCGCCGATATTATGGAAGGAGGTCCTTTTCAATTGCTGGATGTGATGGATGATAAAAG
>DASQZP010000318.1:0-2124 GCA_035638655.1 Bacteroidales bacterium | reverse complement strand
GTAGGAATTCCCAAATATGGGAGCAGTATAACGACCCTGCGCATAAGGGGCGTTTTTGATTTGTAATCTAAAAAGTAATACGTAAAATTCGAATCGAAACGGTAAAAAGGCCAAGCGAAAAACGTCCCCTTGATGCGCTGGTTATGTGTATTGAATTTAAGTACTCGTATCCTTCTCAATTATTTCAAGTGTCTCCCATAGTTTCATTTTACCAAAACACCAAATAAGTAATCCAACTCTTTCATCATTAGAGTTATTTTCATAAATATTTAATGATTCTTTTTCGGAGATTTTCTCATCTAATTTTACCATTAAATAACAATAGGTTACTTCATCTTTAGTTTTTATATAATCTAAAATGGACCGGTCAATTGATGCTATTTTTAAATACAACTTTCTAATATACCAATCATCACCCAAGAGATCTTCAAACTCTTTTATATAATTTTTAGAAAATGCAATATCAAAATGGTTAATCATAATTTTAGCGATTTCAACATCATGAAATTCATGCCAATTTTCGATGATTTGAGATCTAAAGTTATTATCCCAATCATCTTGTAAAATTTTATAACCACGTCTTCTCATCGAGACATAAGTATTCTTTAAGAAGAAATCTAAAACATCTTTTTTTTGATAATCTGGTAAAATTGGATATAAAAAACTAAGACTATAACCACAGGAGTTAATTTTTCGATATGGTAATTCTAAAAATTTAGTAAATAAATTATAAACAAGATTTTCATGAAATGATTCAAATTTATTGTCAGCATCTTCATAGATTTTACCCAAAATATATCTTCTATTTCTTGAATCTTGATCAAAGTTAAGATCAAGTACCGAAACTGTTTGTTTGGGATTTAGCGATTGTAAATATCCATTGAATAAATATGAATGGTAGAATGAAGAGCTTTCGAAATTTTTTAAATAATTAACTTTATTCATGGCAATTTTCTAAATACACATAACGACCTTGCGCATAAGGGGTGTTTTTGATATGTAATTTAACAGACAAAACGGAAAATCCGAACGCAAACGTGTAAGGGCTAAGCGAAAAACGTCCCCTTGATGCGCCGGTTATAGGGCGAGTTAACGTTTTGCCAATATATATTTACCACGACCAATTGAATGTAAGAAATTGTATTTAGACCATTGTCCAGTTTGAGTGTTATCGCAGTAATCTGCTGGAAGAATCGACGATTCGTTTATTTCAATTTTTTTTGCTTTTTCAATAATGTCTTTACGTTTTATCACTTCACCATCACGTCCAAGTTCCTCACATATGGTTTTAACCTTTTCAGGGATGGTTAAGTTTGCCTTTTTTTCTCTCATGTTCCTATCAGTAGAATTACTATCCTTCATATAATGGCATTTAAATGGTCTCTTTTTGTAATAATTTTTGAACTTTTCTGGATTCAATTTGTGGAAGGAAAAAAGGGCACGATCAATTTGCCTTAAATCATAATGAACCAGACTTGTTCTTATTTTTGCCATGGTTTTTTGGAATTCAAGGTAATGTTTAGGTCCTACAACTTTACTCTTCAAATAATCAAAATAATGAAGTACCTCCACTGTCCGAAAATCATAAATTGGATAGATTCCTGGAAAGATGAAATGGAGAATAGTTGAAGCTACAGGAGCGCCAATTCCAGGAAGAACTACCAATTCACTCATTTTGTCTACATGTTGTGAATTAATAATTAAACGAAAAACTGATTGATAAGTATCGAATTGATCCCATTTAATAAGTCCTTTTATTCGTGCAGATTTCCAATTTATTATTCTTTCAAATGTCTCAATACTAATTGAATGATGAGTTTGTATATCTTCGCTGACATTATTGATCAAGGTCAGGTATTTGCCCTGATCTGATTCAATCTCATCGTATTTTGGTTCCCATTTTTTGATGAATTGAAAATCAATCTTCATTGTCAATCTCCAATGGATAATTAGATACAAGCTGAAGCCCTATAACGACCCTGCGCATAAGGGGCGTTTTTGAACTATAATTTAACAGACAAAACGAAAAAACCGAACGGAAACGAGAAAAGGCTTAGCGAAAAACGTCCCCTTGACATTGTCCTTTTTTAAGGTGTTATACCAACTGCTTCTTTTCTGGTGTAT
>DASQZP010000317.1:0-2853 GCA_035638655.1 Bacteroidales bacterium | reverse complement strand
ACCGGAATCCTGAGTTTTCATCACACAATCTTTTACAACTATATTAGAAGATTCGCCGTATTGTATCCCTCCCCGGGTAGCCTTTACTACTACAGCATCATCACCACAAACAATGTCACAATTACTGATCTCCACATCACGGCAATGATCAGGATCAATCCCGTCGCAATTAGGGAGATTCAGTTTGTTTCTAATATTGATATGATCAACCAGCACATGTTCGCAGCCCATCATGTGCAATCCCCAGAAAGGAGCATTGCCGAAGGAAATATCTCTTACCTGTAAATCTTTACAGGCTGTCAGAATAAACATTTTCGGACGCCAGTCTCCCGGTATCCACCATTCATTTTCCTCCTCAAAGTGCGACATAAACTTCAGGTCCTGCCCGTCAATATTTCCTGACCCGGACAAAATCAGGCCTTCAGCCTGGTGTGCAAGTATCAATCCATCCTCACGGTAATCCAGCTTGTTTGTACTGGCAATAATCTCAGCATCATCAGCCAGGTGAAATTCAATAGCACTTTTCAGTTCCAGGGTTCCGCTGAGGAATTTATGTCCTCCCGGGAGGACTACCCGTGCACCCCGCCCATAGGCTGCGGCTTCATCAATAGCCTTTTGTATTGCAGCTGTATCCAGCGCTGAACCATTTCCTTCAGCTCCGTATTTTAACACATTGAAGTCTTTGGTACGTTGAAGTGTAGTTCCTGCCCTTAGCAGCGTGGGAACAAAAGTGGTACCCATTGCAGTGGCTGCCATGTACATAGTACCTTTTTTCAGGGCTTCCCTGCGGCTCATGTAATGTTTCTTTTCGTTCATAGGTATCAGTTTTAGCAGTTAATATTGAAAAATAATAATTTACATACCTGAATAATCTAATCCCGGATAATTTTCGGCCCTTTTTCCACCTCAATTGAAAGGCCGGAAAGATCAATATCTTCAATATTATCAATCTTAAATCCGGTTTTTGCTTTTATATGGCAATTTTTGAATTCAACATTCCTGATCGGACTTTCATCCAGTCCGTGCATATCCCCCACTGTCCCTACTGTGCCTCTCACGTTGATAATTTTCACATTGCGCACAACAGGCAGAGGATCAGAAGGAGGGCTGGGATTTACCATCCGCCATTCCATGTTAAATTCGAAGGCTTTCCTTGTATTCTTAAGTACCAGGTTACGATAGGTGATATTTTCCACTACTCCGCCCCTGCTGGGTTGTGATTTAAAACGGACAGGGGCCCAGTTATCAGCTTCCACTACACAATCCCGTACCAGCACATTTTTAATGCCGCCGGACATTTCACTCCCCATGGATACACCCCCATGACCATATTGCAAATCACATTTTTCAACAATAATATCTTCCGCCGGTTTGTTCACCCGGCGTCCGTCCTCATCTTTTCCCGATTTAATCGCGATACAGTCATCATTAACATCAATGGCACATTTTGAGATTGTAACCCCGGTACTGGAATCAATATCGATACCATCAGACATCGGAATATCGTGTCTGGCCTTTATGGAAAGACCATTAATTCTTACATTATGAGAATACAACACAAAAACACCCCAGCAGGCCTGATTACGGATATGCAGTCCTGATATGGTTACATTTTTACAATTCTGAACAGCCATCAACCTGGGACGACCAATACGCTGACGAATTTCCTCAGCAGTAGGTTTAACTCCCTTATTAATTCGTGGACCGGCCTCTTTGGCCTCATCCACCCACTTACCCCCTGAACCATCAATGGTACCTTTACCGTCGATAGTAACATCTTCCATATCAAAGGCGTTGATAAAAGCAGAAGTCCAGTCACGTTCAATTCCTTCCCACCTGGTTTTCACCGCCGGATAATCTGCCATCCGGGTTGTCCCTTTGAGTATTCCTTTTTCCGCGATATGCAGGTTAACCCCCTGTTTGAGAAAGACAGCCCCACTGAGAAAAGCTCCTTCCGGTATCAGTATGGTTCCTCCGCCATTTTCGGCACAGGTCTCGATGGCTTTCTGAATGGCATGTGTGTTTATTGTATTACCATCCGGAACAGCACCAAAATCAATAATATTATAGATACTTCCTCCGGATTTTGCATACAGAGAATTTGAAATAAACAAAGAGAAAAAGAATGCAGAGAAAAAAACAAATGATTGAAAAGGTTTTCGTGGCATCACTTTTTTATTTATAAGATCTGTTTTATGCTTCATCTGGTTAGTATATTTGCTGATTTCACGGGTATCTGTACAGTTTAACCCGTTGAATAAGTCGGTCGTATCCGGTAAATTTAAGTCCGGTTCCTGTTTGATTGAGGGCTGCAAGTTCTCCCAGGTTATAATTAACCATGATGGCATCCCCGTTAAGCCGGCGGCGCGGTTTCCAGACTCCGTTTTTATATCTCCCCTCTTCAGCAGAAAGGATAGCAGCTACAGACGGACCCGGTGTAACGGGCGAGAATGTGATCTGCACATTTTTACCCAGTAAGGTAAATTCATCAGGCTTTTCAGTTATAACCAACAGATAACCCCAGGCAGAATTATTTGGATTATTGCTTACTGAATCTATCATTTGCACATGTAAGGAATAATTTCCTGCTTCCACCCAGTCCTGACTCATTCCTGATTTTAGCATAGCAGCAGTTATGCGGTCTTCCTGCTGTGCTTTAAGAATCACCGGAGCCATCTCATTTAAATTCCTGTATATTCTTACTACCGGATCTGATGTAGCCGGTTCAATAACCGACTCAATACCAAATGGGCTGTAACCGATTGCTTTATGTCTGCCGATGGCATAAACCAGCTGGGCAGCGCCCTGTTCACCTGCCCTGGATTCAGGAATAAAAAGTGTATTGCTATTCCT
>DASQZP010000316.1:0-2678 GCA_035638655.1 Bacteroidales bacterium | reverse complement strand
ACATAATTATTTGGTGGTTGATAATACCTATTACCCCGGAAATTATACTATTGAGATATATGATTTGATGGGAACACTGATTCTTTGTAAAAGAGTAAATGGAAAGACACGTATTTATCTTGATGATTTAAATGCTGGTATTTATGTATGCAAATTATATGTTAATGGAGAAACTGTTATAAAAAAAGTTATAATTCAATAACACCTTATCCCTTATCCTTCACCACGAGCTGAATAGTGGTTTTACTCTTTTGTTCCAGCACCAAATCTTTGTTAACCATTACGCGCTCAACGGTTTTTTCGTCATAGTAACGGATTGTGACCAGTTCAAGACTATTCTCTGAGGTAACTGCAAAATGATCCCTGAGTTCATTGATTACCCCGGGAATCCTTGTCTGGTCATTATTTACACAGGCCATAAATCCGATGGCTGAATTTTGCATCAGGTTGATTTTCAGGTTGTGATTTGCAAAGCAGCTGAAGATGGTCTTGAGATTTTCTTCAGCAATAAAGGAAAAATCATGTGGATATACCTGTATCAGTACCTGGTCCATCTTGAAAATGAAAGATGGAATGAGTTTTTCATATTTTTCATTCCCGATAAGCGTGCCGGGTTCTGCCGGATGCAGAAATGACATGACATGCAGGGCGATATTTTTATGCTGCAGGGGCTGAATAGTTTTCGGGTGAATCACGCTGGCTCCATAATAAGCCAGTTCAATTGCATCCATATAAGACAGCCTTGGCAGCAGTTCGGTGTTGTCAAACCATTTGGGATCGGCATTCAGTACACCCGGTACATCTTTCCAGATCACAATCTTTTCTGCTTCCAGTATGTGACCAAGAATGGCAGCAGTATAATCTGATCCTTCACGACCCAGTGTGGTAGTGAGGTTGTTTATGTTGGATGCAATAAATCCCTGGGTCAGTCTGACATGAATATTGTTAAATGTGAAGTTTTCCCTGATAAGGCGGGTCGATAACTCCCAGTCAACTTTCCCTTCCCTGTATGTATCATCTGTTTTCAGGGATTTTCTGATGTCTGTCCATTCAGTTTTTATTCCTGATTCATTCAGATAGCCCGCTATGATAATTGTGGAAAAGATCTCACCATAAGAAACGATCTGGTCATAATCAAAGTCAAAATTAAGTGAAGGAGTATTGTTCAGCTTTTCTTCCAGCCTGGCAAAATATTTTTCGAGTTCATGAAAGACCGGGTGGGTAGAGTCATCGAAAAGTTCAGTAGCCACTTCAAAATGGAAGCGGCGCAGTTCATTATAAGCCATAAAGAGTTCCGCATGACAGTTAAAGAAATAACCTGCAATGCGTTCCAGGGCATTGGTAGTTTTGGCCATTGCGGATACTACGATCACCAGTTTCTCATCGTGGTAAGATTTAACTATTTCTGCCAGATTTTTTACTCCGGCTGCATCTTTAACTGATGCCCCTCCAAACTTGAAAATCAACATTACTTTGTCCGTTTTTTGAGTGATGAATTTAATAATGTCCGTAAAATTATAAACTTTTTCCGTTGAACCTTGTAATCTATACAGGTGTATGACAAATACAGTTGTAAAACATTATATATTCATTTTCAACAACATATTTAACTGGTTTTTTTAATACCTGTAAGTCTTAATTTTGGATGTCTGAATCTTCGGATATTTTTCTTATCCGGTAAAAAACTGAAAATATGAAAAAGAAAGAGTACAGGGCCCAAACCCTGAATGAATTTATAACTCAGCAGCAGACAGCATTTCCTTATGCAAAAGGAGATCTGTCAAGATTGCTTAATCACATTGGTGTTGCTGCCAAACTGGTCAACCGGGAAGTAAATAAAGCAGGTTTAGTGGATATACTAGGCGAGGCGGGTACAACCAATGTACAGGGTGAAGATGTGAAGAAGCTGGATATTTTTGCCAATGAGCAGTTCATAAGTATTCTTGGTTCAAGTGTTGAGGTTTGCGGTATCGCTTCTGAAGAAGATCAGGAGATAGTTACTTTTGATAACCAGTTGTCACGGGACGGTAAATATGTTGTTTGTATGGATCCGCTGGACGGCTCTTCAAACATTGATGTAAATGTCTCAATAGGTACTATTTTTTCTGTTTACCGGCGCATTTCCCCTATGGGGACGCTGCCTGTGGAGAATGATTTCCTGCAGCGGGGAACCAACCAGGTAGCTGCAGGGTATGTAGTGTATGGTTCGTCTACCATGCTGGTGTATACCACCGGACTTGGAGTCACCGGATTTACCCTTGATCCTTCCATTGGTGAATTCTGCCTGTCACATTATAAAATTGAAACTCCTGAAAAGGGAAAAATTTATTCTATCAACGAAGGAAATTATATTCGTTTTGAAAAAGGAGTGAAAAAGTATATCAAGTACTGCCAGGAAGAGGATGAAAATAATGGCAGACCTTATACTTCAAGGTATATTGGTTCGCTGGTGGCCGACTTTCACCGGAACCTGATGAAAGGGGGTATATATATTTATCCGCCTACCTCAGAGCATCCCAGGGGGAAGCTGAGGTTGCTTTATGAATGTAATCCGATTGCCTTTCTTGCTGAACAGGCAGGTGGGAAAGCAACTGATGGCTATGGGAACAGGATTCTCGAGATGAGGCCGGAGAGTATTCACCAACGTATTTCATTTGTTACCGGTTCTCCTGGTATGG
>DASQZP010000315.1:0-3713 GCA_035638655.1 Bacteroidales bacterium | reverse complement strand
TCCCCTGTATTCATACCCGGCAATGATCATCCTGGCTACCCAGAAGAAAAGAATTTCCGGGGCGGTCACCAGTTCGTTGGTAGGATAATAATATTTAATATCCGGGTTATCAGGATTCCTGATGCCGTCAAATACAGAAATCGGCCATAACCAGGAAGAAAACCACGTATCCAGCACATCCGGGTCCTGTTTAAGATCATTAACTGTCAGACTTCCATTGCCGGTTTTTTCTTTTGCCAGCTGCAGGGCAGTTTCAGCATCACGGGCAATTACAAAATCGTTGGTACCATTGATATACCAGGCAGGAATACGTTGCCCCCACCATAACTGACGCGAAATACACCAGTCTTTGACGTTTTCCATCCAGTGACGGTATGTATTTTTGAACTTAGAAGGATGAATCCTTATCGAATCGTTCATAACATTTTCCAGTGCTGGCTTTACCAGTTCGCTCATCTGTAAAAACCATTGCATTGAAAGTTTTGGTTCAATTACAGCATCAGTTCTTTCAGAGAAACCAACCTTATTGGTATAATCTTCCACCTTTACGAGATAACCTTCTTCCTTAAGTTTCTCAGCAGCGAGATCCCTTGCAACTGCGCGATCCTCTCCCACGAAAAAAACAGCTTTCTCATTCAGTGTCCCGTCCTCATTGAAAATATCAATTACCTCAAGATTATGCTTAATACCCAGTTCGTAGTCGTTAATATCATGGGCGGGAGTAATTTTCAAGGCCCCTGTACCAAATTCCATATCAACATATTCATCATGAATAACAGGAACTTTGCGATCAACAAGCGGCACATAGATGCTTTTACCAGCAAGATGCTTATACCGTTCATCCAGCGGATTGACACAAACAGCTGTATCGCCAAGAATTGTTTCCGGACGTGTTGTAGCAATAGTCAGCCACTCATCACTGTCTGCAATTTTATACTTTACATAATACAATTTAGAATTTACTTCCCTGTAAACCACCTCCTCATCCGAAACAGCAGTTTTGGCCTCGGGATCCCAGTTTACCATGCGTACACCACGATAGATGTATCCCTTATTGTACAAATCAATAAATACCGTGATAACACTCTCACTCATGGCATCATCCATGGTGAATTTTGTACGGTTCCAGTCGCATGAGGCACCAAGTTTCTTAAGCTGTTCCAGGATAATTCCTCCATGCTTTTCTTTCCATTCCCAGGCATGCTTAAGAAAATCTTCCCTGCTTAGGTCCGATTTTTTAATACCTTCAGCAGCCAACTTGGCAACCACCCTGGCTTCAGTGGCAATTGAAGCATGATCGGTTCCCGGAACCCAACAGGCATTTTTACCCTGCATCCTTGCCCTGCGAACCAAAATATCCTGAATGGTATTATTCAGCATATGCCCCATGTGCAATACACCGGTAACATTTGGCGGGGGAATGACAATGGTATAAGGCTCCCTGTCATCCGGAACCGATGAAAACATTTCATTTTCCAGCCAGTAATTGTACCATTTCTCCTCGGTCTTCGCGGGATTGTATTTTGAAGGTATCTCCATGATCGTTTCTGATTTACAACATATTTAATACAAAAAATTCCTTCAAAAATAGGAAAATCAATTCAATTATTACGCTCCAATCAGATTGAAATTCCTGATAAATCAACCAAAGTATATAAGCCTGTACATGAAAAAAAAGTGCAAAAAAATGCGAACCCGGATTTTGATCAAATTGATAAAAGAAGAGCTTTATAACACATAAAATTAGAGTGAAGAAATTTCGGATTGAAGAGTCAAAAATATAATTTAGTGGTTGACTAAAAACCACATCCTCTCTATGAAAAACATTCTTATTCTCGGAGCAGGCCGTTCGTCCTCCACGCTGATTCACTACATGCTTGACAATTCAAAAAGGTATAACTGGAAAATCACACTTGGTGATACTGATGAAGACCTCGCCAGAAAAAAGATTGATAACCATCCGAACGGATCGGCTGTCTTTTTTGATGTGTTTGATGAACAAATGCGAAATGACAAAATAAAACAGGCTGACATAGTAATCAGTATGTTACCTGCCAGGATGCATTATCTCATAGCCGAAAGCTGTATCAGACACAATAAAAACATGGTTACAGCTTCTTATATATCACAGGATGTCAATCAGTTCGATCAGGAAGCCAGAAAAAGAAAGGTACTGATCCTTAATGAGATAGGAGTGGATCCAGGCATTGACCATATGTCGGCCATGCAGATGATAAACCGCATCAAGGAAGATGGCGGACACATTACCGAATTTGAATCAAATACCGGCGGACTGGTTGCTCCGAGGTATGATAATAATCCCTGGAACTACAAATTCACCTGGAATCCGCGAAATGTAGTGCTTGCGGGACAATCCGGTGCCCAGTTCCTTCATAATGGCAAATACAAATACATCCCCTATCATAAGATTTTCAGAAGATATGAGCGTATACACGTGCTTGATCTGGGTGAATTTGAGGCATATCCAAATCGTGATTCACTAAAATACAGGGATACCTACGGGCTGAATGATGTTTCCACCATGTTCAGAGGGACCATCCGTCGTCCGGGGTTTTGCAGGGCCTGGGACAACCTGGTACAGCTCGGAGCTACAGATGATTCATTTTCTGTTGTAAATTCAGAAAATATTACTTATCGGGAGTTTATAAATAGTTTTCTCGCCTATAGTAAACAGGAGAGGGTGGAAGAAAAACTTGCCCGGTACCTGGGGCATGATGAAGATTCTGAGATCATGTATAAGCTTAGGTGGCTCGGACTGTTCCAAAATGATAAACCGGGAATTCTAAATGCCTCGCCGGCCATGATCCTGCAGAAAAGATTAGAAGAAAAATGGAAACTGGATGATGAGGATAAAGATATGATCGTTATGCAGCATCAGTTCACCTATGAAAAGAACGGGAAAAGAAAGAAAATTGTCTCTTCCATGGTTACTACGGGAGAAACCAGCATTCATACTGCCATGTCGAGGACTGTTGGCCTGCCAGTGGCCATTGCAAGCAAATTAATATTACAGGGAGTGATTAACCTCAGTGGAGTATATATTCCAATCGAACCAGAAATATACAACCCGGTTATGAAAGAGCTGGAACAATATGGCATCAAATTCATTGAAGAAGAAGTTGAACCCGCACCTGTTATTATCTGATCCTGATGGTTCATGGAGACTTAAACCTTTCTACTTGTTAACACAGCTTAGAAAGCCAGGTAATAATCACGTGTAAGTTCCCTGTATTCCTTTGTGTAGTCATGCCGATCATATTTTTCAATGGCTATTTCATCAGTTCTACAATCAGTATGGCTAAAGGAATATTCAACCAGAATCCTTTTGGGTGGAAGCATCAGGTTCGGTTTTACGAGTAATTTTCTGTTTGGAAATAATTCAGCATCTTCAGCCAGCCTGTTAAAATGCGACCAGCTATCTGCAGGCAAAATAACTGTAAACCTCCCTTTGCTTTCAAGTAAAATAAGTACAACCTGTATAAGCTCAACCAAAGGCAGACTGTCATTATGCCTGGCCAGCGTCCTTTTTTCGCAAGGATTCTTAAGAGATTGCTGAAAATAGGGTGGATTTGATACAATGAGATCAAATTTCTTACCGGAGTTGACAGAAAAATCCTGAACAGATGACTGATGAACCCGAATCCTCTCATACCAGGGAGAATTCTCTATATTTTGAAAAGCCTGATCTGAAG
>DASQZP010000314.1:0-9352 GCA_035638655.1 Bacteroidales bacterium | reverse complement strand
AAACCGGACTTGGTAAATACTTCCCCTGGAAGGATGCAGAGGAATTGCTCGACTGGCAGGTCAAACAGATTGGTACATCGCTGGACGAAATGAAGAAAGTGGGGGTAAAGACTTTCCCGAGGGCCTATGATGATCTGTACCTGAAGGATGGCGAAGATCGTGAGTTTTATACCCGTACAGGTAAGATCGAACTATATTCAACTGATCTGGCAGCCAGTGGAATGGATGCTATGCCTACCTATAAGCCACATGAAGAACCTCCGGCCGGATTCTACAGACTGATCTATGGAAGGAACCCGGATCATACTTTCGGACGCACAATCAACAATCCCAATCTGAATGCCATTTTCAGTGAGAATGTAGTATGGGTAAATCCCAGGATTGCAAAGGAATGGGGACTGAACAATGGTCAGGATATCTGGCTGAAAAACCAGGATGGTGTAGTTTCCGATTTTCCCGTAAAAGTAAGAATTACCGAGCGAATTCGCTGGGATTCAGTTTACATGGTACATGGTTTTGGCAATACCGGCAAACAGCTGTCACGTGCTTTTGGTAAGGGAGCCAGTGATTCACAGCTCATTACCCGGGTACACGTTGATCCGGCCATGGGTGGTACCGGTATGAGGGGCAATTTTATCACCTTCCTCTTTGAGCCTGAAGAATCAGCTGTAAATGAAGAAAATGCATAATATGTGTAAGAAATATTATTTATCATTCAAAATTAAATTGAAACCGGAGGTTATACTATGAGATATGCAATGGCTATAGATACCAAAAAATGCGTGGGGTGTAGCGACTGTGTAGTAGCCTGTCAGACAGAAAACAATGTACCCATTGGTTATTGCCGCGACTGGGTAGTGGAAGCTACTGATGGGACTTATCCGCAACTGGAGACTGAGATCCGTTCAGAGCGATGCAACCATTGTGATAATGCACCCTGTGTGCGTTGCTGTCCCACCGGCTCCAGCCATTTTGCAGAAGGTGGTGCCGTGCTGGTTGATCACGAAGAATGTATCGGATGTGGAGCCTGCGTGGCTTCCTGCCCTTATGATGCCCGTTATATGCATCCTGAGGGATATGTGGACAAATGTACATTCTGTATGCACAGGGTTGAGAAGGGAATGAAACCCGCCTGTGTGTCGGTTTGTCCAACTAAGTGCATGTACTTTGGTGATCTGGATGATCCCAAAAGTGATGTATCCGTTATGTTGAAGAAGAGAAAATTCAAAACACTAATACCTGAGGCTGGTACAAAACCACAGATCTATTATTTGATCTGACAGCATAATCAGCTTCGTAAAATATTTTTATAAGCAAAACCGCATTAAATTTTTTATGGTATGAGAGAAGAAATTATTGTTAGCGGAAGAATGAATCCCCGGATTGATCCGGTGCTTAATATATGGCACTGGGAAATTCCGCTCTATCTATTCTTAGGCGGACTGGCTGCAGGTATTCTGTTCTTTGCCGCCTTGTACACGATTATGGGAAAAGAAAAGAAATATCCGGCCGCCGTAAAATGGGCTCCTTTTATTGCTCCGGTTGTCCTTATGATTGGATTGCTCGCTCTTTTCCTTGACCTGAAGCACAAACCGTATTTCTGGCAACTGTATACTACTATTCGTCTGACATCTCCAATGTCATGGGGTGCCTGGGTGCTGATGGTCGTTACACCCCTGTCGTTTATCTGGAGTGCGTTGAATATCAAAGAAATTTTTCCAAACTGGGACTGGAAATTTCAGTGGATAAGGGATTTTGAGGCTTTTTGTCGTAAAAACATTATCCCCATTGCCTGGATCATGATGATCAGTTCACTGATTCTCGGGATCTATACAGGTATCCTGTTCTCAGCATTCAATGCGCGACCGTTGTGGAATACTTCCATATTGGGTCCGTTATTCCTGACTTCCGGACTGTCAACCGGAGCAGCAGCCATTATGCTGATGTCCAAATCGCATGAGGAAAGGCTGTTGTTTTCTAAAATTGACCTGATACTGATAGGCATCGAATTGTTCCTGATCGTTCACATGTTCATGGGATTCATGGCCAGTACACAGGTGCAGATTGATGCTGCTAAGTTGTTCCTCGGTGGTCCTTATACATCTGCCTTCTGGATATTTGTGGTATCACTGGGACTGGTGCTTCCGGCTTTACTTGAAATACTGGAGCTGCGGAAAAGGAAGATCCCCATTGTAATTACTGCCACTCTCGTTTTGTTTGGTGGTATCATGATGCGTTTTGTCATTGCCTACGCTGGCCAGGCCAGCCGCTGGTTATATTAAAATATTGTACAACCTGATAAATTTATTGTATACATGGAAAAAGAAATAAAATCAAAAAAGACTAAGTACTGGAACCCCTATATTGGTGGTGTTTTACTTGGTATTGTTCTGCTGGCATCGAATTTTATCTCTGGTCGCGGACTGGGAGCCAGTGGCGCTATGAAAAGTGTTGTGGTAACTTCTGTTGACGCTGTTGCACCCAAACATGTTGAGAAGGCCGCATTTTACAAAGAATATACTGAATCGCACGGCACACATCCGATGAAATCCTGGCTTGTTTATGAAGTACTCGGATTGATTGTGGGTGGATTCCTCTCAGGTGCCGTAGCAGGCCGGTTGAAATTCAAGGTGGAACATGCACCCCGTATTACTTCCCGCAGAAGATTAATTTTTGCACTTATGGGTGGCGTCTTGTTTGGCTTCGGTTCCCAGATGGGACGTGGTTGTACAAGTGGTGCCGCATTGAGCGGAATGGCGGTTATGTCACTGGGTGGCTTTATTACAATGGCTTCTATCTTCGGAACAGCCTTTATCGCTGCTTATTTTCTGAGAAAAAACTGGATTCAATAATTTTGAACAATTTTAAAATAAAATAATATGGGACCACTAATTGTATACGATTCAATCTCTCAAAATACAAATCTCCTGCTGGCTTTCTTTATTGGTATCGGCTTTGGCTGGGTACTCGAGAGCAGCGGTTTTTCTTCGAGCCGTAAACTGGCCGGTGTTTTTTATGGCTATGATACTGTCGTGCTGAAAGTATTTTTCACTGCAGCTATCACTGCTATGATCGGTTTATTGTTACTGAGCCTGTTCGGATGGATGGACCTGGGCGTAATGTATATTAATCCTACCTTCCTGCCATCAGCCATTATTGGCGGTGCTATCATGGGACTTGGCTTTATCATGGGTGGCTTCTGCCCCGGTACCAGTTTCTGCGCTGCTTCTATTGGTAAACTGGATGCGATGGTGTTTATGATCGGTCTCTTTATCGGAATTTTTGTCTTTGCTGAAGGATATCCGGTTTGGGAAGGAATTTATAAAGCTAATTTTATGGGTACTCCCAAGATCAGTCAGTCTCTGGGTATGTCTGACGGACTGCTCGGCCTGCTGGTAATTATTGTTGCTGCCATCATGTTCTGGATTGGTGAATGGGCTGAAAAGAAATTTCCCCAGGCTGAATATTAATTGTACGTATATTATTTAGAACTAAATGAACAATTCACAATGTTGAATTGTTTAAGAAACTGATAAATAAACAATTACATTATGAAAACCAGAGTAATTATTACGATAGTATTTGTAAGTTTGGGTTTGATTATGGCTGCTGTTCCGCAGAACAAGACAAATCCCAAACAACTTTCAGCAAAGCAGTTGCTTGCTGAAGCACACAGTCAGAACCAGTATTTTACTCCCGATCAGGTAGCTGACCTGGTTATTAAGAAGGATCCTTCATTCCAGCTTATTGATGTCAGGAGCCTGGATGCTTATGAAAAGTTTCACCTGCCTGGTGCTGTCAACATTCCATTGACTGACATACTGGATGAACAATGGACTCCAATGCTTAACCAGTCTTTGAAAATGAATATTTTTTATTCAAACGGGACGGTAGATGCTGATAAAGCCTGGATGATCACCCGTCAACTGGGCTATAAAAACAATTACGTGATGCAGGGGGGCATGAACTATTGGGCTGAAACAATTATGAACCCCAAAGCACCGGCCAGCACCAGCCCGAATGAAGAATTTGCAAAATATGATTTTCGTAAAGGCGCCGGTCAGGCCCTTGGCGGTGGCGTAAAAAGTGTTATGCCCGAAAATAATGTTGAAGCTCCAAAACCTGTTATTCCAAAAGCACCCAGAAAGAAAAGGGTTCAGGGTGGTTGTTAATATTAACGGATTTATGTTTGAATTTCAGAAGGCGGTGCAGCAATGCAGCGCCTTTTGTTTGCAATGCTTTCAGCTTCTGTATGCTTAATCTTTTCAATAAATAACTATATTAGGTGGTTCTTGGGAATAATAATGATTATTATTTTCCTTACAGAATTAGCCTGAATATCTAATAAAATCTGCCAATGCATAAATTGTTATTCTTCTCTCTAAAAAAAGCGGGTCTTTTGATCTTTTGCCTTTCAATATTTTTTGTTTCGGCACAGTCACAGACTTTAACGCTTGCAGTAGCAGCCAATTTCAGGGATCCAATGAATGAAATTATCCGGGCATTCAGGAAGGAAAATCCGGATATAGCTGTTCGACCTGTATTTGGATCCTCCGGAAGTCTTTATCAACAGATCAGTCACAATGCACCTTTCGACATTTATTTTTCTGCAAATACAAGGTATCCTGATGAATTGTTCAAACAAGGTCGGGCCTGCGATACACCTAAAATTTATGCATTGGGAAAGCTGATACTTTGGAGCAGGGATCAGCAGGTTGATAATGGGATGAAGGTTCTGAAGGATAAAAATATTAGAAAAATAGCCATTGCTAATCCTGACCTGGCTCCATACGGTAAAGGTGCGGTAGAGTCATTAAGGCATGCAGGTATTTATGAAGTAGTCCAAAACAAACTGGTTATAGCTGACAACATTGCCCAGGCAGCACAGTTTACCATCAGCGGAAATGCCGATGCCGGTTTGCTCGCGTATTCGCAGCTGTATTCCCCTGCAATTAATGGTAAGGGTAGTTACTATGTAATACCTGAAAATTATTACAATCCCATTCAACAGGCTGTGGTGGTAGTATGCAGTGATAAGAAAAATACTGCTGCCGTACAATTCATGGATTATATGAAAAGCAAAACTGCGGAGAAGATAATTATACGATATGGTTACGGACCAGGAAATCTTTAGATATGAATAAACTAAAAGGTACTATAAAGAACATTTTATCCTCAGGTAATATTTCCCTGGTAGATGTTGATTCGGAAGGCATCAATTTTACTGCTATTATTATTGGTACCAAAGACAATACATTGTACCTCCGGGAAGGGAAAGAAATTTTGGTACTTTTCAAAGAGTCTGAGGTTTCTATAGGTAAAGATTTCTCAGGAGAGATAAGTTTGCGAAACCAGATTGAAGGTGTTATCTCTGCAATTAAACAGGGCGAAGTGTTTTCAAAGATAACTCTTACCTTTGGGAACAGGCAGATTAATTCTCTGATCACTACACGTTCCGTTACAAAACTGGGACTGAAAGAGAAGGATATGGTTACTGCTTTTATCAAGGCAAATGAAGTACTTTTAATGGACCCGGAAAATGAGTAATGAATTTTTTGCAACCCTTGCTCTTACATTTAAACTCGCAGGTATTACCACTGTCATTTTGCTGATAGTCGGGATACCAATAGCTGCTTTTCTGGCATTTTCCCGTTTCCGGTTTCGTGCTGTCATCGAAACACTGGTATCGATGCCAATGGTATTGCCACCCTCTGTTCTCGGTTACTACCTGCTCATTGCCTACAGTCCTGATCATTTTCCCGGTAATATCCTAAGAGACTGGTTTAATGTACAGCTTGCCTTTACGTTCCCCGGACTGGTGGTTGGATCAGTACTGTTCAGTCTTCCATTCATGGTTTCTCCTTTGCAGGCTGGTTTTAGAAGCCTTCCGGACTCACTTGCAGAAGCATCTTACACGCTCGGAAAATCAAAAGTTGTTACCTTGTTCAGAGTACTGTTACCCAATATTAAACCCTCACTGGTTTCGGCTGTTGTGTTAAGCTTTGCCCATACCATCGGAGAATTTGGTGTGGTATTGATGATCGGAGGAAATATACCGGGAGTTACCCGTGTGGCGTCAATTGCTATTTATGATGAAGTGCAGGGACTGAATTACAGCATGGCCAACAAATATGCTTTTACGCTTTTTGCAGTCACCTTTGTCTTACTGTTGGTCGTATTTGCTTTAAACCGCAAACAAGCATTATGGAAACCGTTCTGATAGAAGCAGATATTCGTAAGAAGCTATTTACTGCCTCAGGAGAACTGACACTGGATATGAAATTCTCGGTTGACAGGGGAGAAATGGTTTCAGTTTTCGGTCCATCTGGTGTCGGGAAAACTACCCTGCTCAGAATTATCTCCGGATTGACGGCTGCCGATGAAGGATACCTGAAAGTTGACGGAGAGGTATGGTTTGATTCTGCTGCCAGGATTAACCGGCCCGCAAGAATGCGACCTGTTGGATATATGTTTCAGGAATATGCATTGTTCCCTAATATGACGGTGAAGGAGAACCTGGCCTTCGCACAACCGGTTAAAGATCCTCATCATATCAAACAACTACTTGAACTGTTTGAACTGGATATGCTCAAATACCGTCGACCAGCCGTGCTTTCAGGCGGTCAGCAGCAACGCGTTGCTTTGGCACGCGCCCTGGCGCGAAAACCCGGTTTGTTGTTGCTTGATGAACCACTTTCTGCTATTGACCCGGAGTTCAGGTCTAAACTGCAGGATGAGATACTAACGATGCACCGTCGTTATGGTATTACAACCCTGCTGGTGAGCCATGATCTCCCCGAAGTGTTTAAGCTTACCGGAAGGGTCATTGTAATGGAAGAAGGAAGAATCGTGAAAGACGGAAATCCATTCGACGTATTTGCTGCCAATCGTACCAGCGGCAAGGTACAACTCGTTGCTGAGGTGCTAAAGGTGGAGATGGAAGACATTATCAGGGTACTCACTTTGCTGGTGGGCAATTCACTGGTTAAAGTGGCAGTTTGTGATAACCCGGAAGAACAATACAAACCAGGGGACAGAGTTGTGCTTGTTTCTAAGGCGTTTAATCCGGTTATTCAAAAGATTACATAGTGTCTGTCCACATTGTCCGATAACTGCGTTGTTACAAAAATTTTAATTCCTCATAAGCATTAGGCGCTTAGGCGACAACTTTTACCAACATGTTGTTCAAATTATGCATCGGCTACTTCCCCGTAGGGTTTCAATTGCCAATTGACCATTTCTAATTGCCCATTGTCCATTGCCCATTGCTAATTTCCCATTGCCCATTGCTAATTGTCCATTGCCTATTGCCCATTGCTGCCTATTGCCCATTGCTAATTGAAAAAGTATACTGCGGATTAAAATTTTTGGAAGTTCCCGAACATTTTGATATGGACACCTGACTTTATTAACAGTCTCTATTTAGGGATTCTCAGGGAAAAGGATTGTAATATTGTTTTACTTGCAGGCAGGTACACTCCACCAAAAAAGAGAATTGATTCCCCAAAAAGCAGGAGTGTTTCGCTAAAAAGCAGGAGTGTTTCGCTAAAAAGCAGGTGTGCTTCGCTAAAAAGCGGATGTGCTTCGCTAAAATGCAGATGTGTATCCCCAAAAAGCAGATGTGTTTCGTTAAAATCCGGATGTGTTTTCCCAAAATCCAGATGTGCTTCGCTAAAATACAGGAGTGTTTCGCCAAAAAGCAGATGTGCTTCGCTAAAAAGCAGGTGTGCTTCCCCAAAAAGCAGGTGTGTTTCGCTAAAAAGCAGATATGTTTCCTCAAAAAGCAGTTGTGTTTCCCAAAAAAAGAGTTTAGTTTCTCCAAAAAGTGTGAAAACCTTTTCGGGAAGAATCGTGTCAGGTCACGCATTACAACCGAGGACGGAGGACGAGCTCAGCGTAGCTAAATGCCTGCCTGATGAAACCCAGTGCAGGCAGGCGCGCCAGTGAGGGCTGGTCGTAATGCTCGCCCACACCCGACCACCGCAAACAAGGACGAGTCAGATGTCACCTTGTAACCTTATTATCATTTAGCATTTTTTAACAGTAGCCATGAAAACAAACAAGACCTATTTGTCGTTTATTTCTCAAAACAGGTACAGGTATTGGCTGTCCTTATATTATTAATTGATAAATAAGTGATCATGGAAAGAAGAAAATTTTTCACTGTAGCCGGATTAGGAGCTGCAGCTGCAGTTGTCGGGAGTGCGGCAACAAGCTGTTCAAAAAACTCAGTATCAACAAACGAAGCACCGTCTAATGTTGATTTCACTTTGGATATGTCCAATAATACTTATTCGGGACTTAAAACAAAAGGGGCCTATACCTATAAGGACAATATTATCATTGCCCACACCAGTGCTGATGAATATGTGGCATTGTCGGATATCTGTACACACCAGGGTTGTACAGTAGGATTTAACGGTGTATCACAATTTCCCTGCCCGTGTCACGGGGCTCTTTATGATGTGAATGGCTCGGTTTTGCGGGGACCGGCCACACGACCGTTAAAGAAATATACTACATCATTAAATGGAAATTCATTAAGAGTACAGTCATAATATAAATTTTTCGAACCTCCTTTTCGAACAAAAGAATCATTCGTGGTAATTTCCGGATGATTCTTTTTTTATGAATTCATGTAAATGAAAATATAATTTTTGAGTGTGTTTAGTTCATTGAAAGGATATAATCGCTAAATTGAGATTGATTTTTAATCTACTTTGATATGAATTATAAGCGATTATCATTAACACTATTGCGATTTATTGTCGGATGGCATTTTATCTATGAAGGGCTGTCAAAGCTTTTGGCAAATAATTGGTCAGCTGCTGGCTTTTTAACCAGTCCCAACAGTTTTCTTTCGGAATTTTATCACTGGCTTGCTTCTCCGGGTAATATTGAAATAACAAATCTGCTTAATATGTATGGTTTGTTGTTGATCGGGCTGGCTCTTTTTATCGGAGTTTTGGTTCGGTATGCAGCACTGGCCGGCTTTATTATGCTGATGCTTTATTACCTGGCTTATCCCCCATTTGGATTATCTGCTTCCATGCAGCCAGAAGGTAGTGCATATATTGTTAACAGGCAGTTGATTGAAGCAGGAATTATGCTGCTGTTTGTTTTTTTAAAGGATTCAGGATATGGTATAGAAAAGCTTAGAAAGAAAAGTACGAAAAAAGATGAAAAATTGAAAATTAATGATGACAGTGTTTCATCAACAAGCCGACGTGAAATCCTTAAAAACCTTGCATCATTACCATTATTGGGGCTCATGGGATGGGGCGCAGTATTAAATAACAAAAAATATGATACCGATACTTTATCCGGTGCAACCATTAAGGTTCAAGAATCG
>DASQZP010000313.1:0-2134 GCA_035638655.1 Bacteroidales bacterium | reverse complement strand
GCCAATTTGTTATTGACCTTTTTTGGGGTGTTCCAAAATACATAATTCACGATCAAGCCAGTTATCAATAGTATTCCAGCGAGTTTTTTACCCATCACATGTAATTTGTTTAATAAATTATATTAGTGAAAACTCAAAACTTTAATGAACATACATTGTTTTTTCGTGAAAAGGATTGAACAGGGAATTTCTTATTTAAATAAAAAAATCTGCTTATATCATTATATGCTTTTTATACCCTCAATATTATGACAGGGAAACTCAATAATTCATCGTATTTCGGTATTTAATGAAAGTGGTAGAAACTGAATGAAATAAACTGATTTAAAAAGGCGGGAAATAAGAAAGATTATAATACAGTCATTTTGGAAAATTCTGTACATAAAAAAAGGATATCCCAAAAATAACTCATCGTTTTACCCTGTTCTCAAATTACGATCTTATAAAAGAGTAAATTATTTTCCGCGAGCTATGATATTTATTTCTGAGATATCCCTGTGAGGGTTCTACATGAAAAATAGAACCAGGATATCAATATAAAACACATTTTCTACTTACTGATATCCTGGATTTTGACTCATGATCCGCAATCAGGATATTATGCAATTGTGGGTTAACATCTAACACGGATCAGGAATAAACAAGTATTCTCTTTCCGGAAAGTATCCTTTTCATCACATAAGTCAAGATATTCGATTTTCATTTAATAAATTTTTGACCTCAATCAATGGAAACAACCAGGATACTAATATCCTGGTTTTCGACACATGATTAATAACCTGGATTTTGATGTAGTTTCGGGTTAGCATCTAATGCAGATTGAGGTATAGGGAGGTATTCATGTCCCGGTTTATATCCATTGAACTCCGGATCCCGTTGCTGTAGCCATTTCAGTTTTTGAGGATCTTTTAACCAGCCCCATCTGAGGATATCATCGTAACGATGCTCTTCTCCACAGAACTCCAGAAACCTGGTATGAGCTATCTGAGTCATCATTTGTGACTGAGTCATATTGGGTTTGGTATTTGCTAATTTGGGTAAATTAGCCCGGCTCCGTACCATATCAATATATTTATACGCACTATTTGTTTGCCCCATATCATTCAAACATTCAGCATACATCAACAATACATCAGCATATCTCATTAGACGATTATCAATTCCATTTTTAACATCACTTTCATTACCGCCGGGAGTATCTCTTTCATATTTCCTCCAAAATATGGCGGTTTTATACGAATTGGGATAAGCCTGTTTGTAAGGAACGCCATATACGGTTTCACCGGGATAATAATAGAATAATGAGGCAGGAAGTCGTGGATCGACGTTACCATTAATGGTTGAATCCTGTAAAAACTCATTTTCCAGAGTATGAGTAGGTTCTATATCTGCCCAGCCAAAACCACTTGGAGCATAGGTGTTACCTCGTAAATTATTCTCTCCCCAGTTGGGCTGAGGCGTACCCCATATTCCGTTTCCGTTAGCAGTACCGGAGCCTCCCAAAGTACTTGAAAACTGCACTTCGAAAATCGACTCTTTATTGTTTTCACCTTTCTTATCAAAATTATCCCTGTCATTGGCAACCAATCCATATACACCGGAATCGATTACCTTCTTGAATTCAGTGGCTGCTGCCTGGTATTTCTTCTGGAATAAATAAGACTTCCCAAGATAGGCTTCTGCCGCTCCTTTTGTTGCTCTTCCTACATTATCCCCACTGTATTTTAACGGGAGATCGGGAATTGCAGCCTGGAAATCTTTATCAATCTGCATCCAAACTGAATCCGGTGACGTTTGAGGTACATCAAACTTACTTGGATCCGAACTGGTATGAAGAACGAGAGGAATATTATGATACATCTTAAGCAGATTGAAATAAAAGATACCTCGTAAAAAATGTGTTTCTGCTAAAAGACGTTTTTTAAGATTGGAGTCCATTTTAATGCCAGGTACATGTTCAAGTACCTGATTGGCACGAAATACACCGATGTAGTAAGCTCTCCAGACTCTGTTATCCTGAAAACTTACCGGCAGTGTCTGAAAATCGCCAGCATGCGTAAACTCCGTCCATGGACTTTCAGCATGTGTACCATCACTTCTCAAATCTTCATATGTATCTGTGAATCTTCCATAA
>DASQZP010000312.1:0-3300 GCA_035638655.1 Bacteroidales bacterium | reverse complement strand
TTCCCCAAGTTTCTACTGTTTTCCTATTTTCTTGAAGCCAGGAGGAAACATGATCTTGAGATAATAGAGCAACTTTCACCAACTGGGTATGTATTTGGGCTTTGACAGCCTGTGTTGAAGTCCGGATAGCAATAAATGCTGTTATCCCCAACCCTAAAACGGTCAACAGCAACATGGGTAGTAAAAATTTATTTCGCAAATTAAGTTTCATGTTGAGTATTTTTTAGAGTATTTAATTTGGTTTGTTCATAATCATGTCTGAAGTGACCTTTTCCACTTTACTTAAACCGATTGAGAGTCCATCACTTTATCAGGCATGTCAAAGAGCACTTTGTGGACATCTATAATCATTTTTACCGAATCCCTGGCTTTTCCTAAACCCGCCAGGTATTCACTTTGGTCTGCCACGCCTACCGAAGGGACATCTTCAATTTCCTCGGTTTCTATATCCACTACTTCCGAGACCTTATCCACCAACACGCCCATTAAATACTTCTCCTGCTGAATTACAATGATACAGGTCTCGTTTGTATCTTCGATTTCTTCGAGTCCAAATCGGGTACGAAGATTCATGACCGGAACAATTTTCCCCCTGAGATTCAGTACT
The DNA here is from genome assembly GCA_035638655.1 of Bacteroidales bacterium. Classification (GTDB taxonomy): domain Bacteria; phylum Bacteroidota; class Bacteroidia; order Bacteroidales; family DASQZP01; genus DASQZP01. The sequence goes on along the minus strand of DASQZP010000312.1, from coordinate 2,693 downwards.
CCCCGTATATAATCCGGCATCTTTGGAACTGGTGTAATAGGCATTAGACCGATGATCTCCAGGACCTTGAGAATTTCAATGGCGTATTCTTCTTTGCTCAAAAAAAAGGTTAAAAATTTACCGCCTTCAACCGTTAAAACCTTTTTCTGCTGCTCAACTTCTTTAACTGCTGTATTACTCATAAAACCGGTATCCTTTTTTCAAATTTATTGTGGAGGATTTGGAATAATCCATTACCTGCTGATTGAGACTTCATTTATTTTTAAGAACTATAGCTATTACAAACAGGCTTTTTTACTCCTATCTAGCACTCTATCATTATCGGTCCGAGAATAGTTTTCATAAATTTTTATAAGAAAAGCTGATCATCCTATTAATGGTTAACGTGAGTTAGAGATGACTCCTTTGCGTGATAGTTTTAACTCTTACCATCAATTATCACTCTTTTGCGTCATTTCGGGCGGAGTGAGAAATCTTTAAAGTGAAGTAATTATTTAAAAACGCTGTTTTAAAAAGATTTTATCTCGAACCCGAGTTTGTTACTTTTCTTAGAAAAGAGAAAGTATGGAACCAATAGCCGTCAAGACTGATGTCTAGTTAATTTGGGTTTCAGACCTTCTCCGGTAAGATCAGTCGCAACATCTTTTCCTTTAATAATTCCGGAGTAAATGGTTTATGTACGAATCCAGCGTTTTGCCTTTCTATTTCCCGGATTCGATTTTCATTACTCTCCGTTGATACAATAAGGACCGGAAGATGTTTGGTAATCCCCCGTTTTCTTATTTCAGAAAGCATTTGTAAACCATCCATAACCGGCATATTCACATCCACAAATAATAGATCCACTTTTTTCTTTTTCAGGATATCAAGGCCGGCGCGCCCATCGTCGGCTTCATATATGTCAGCAATATCAAGTCCACATAAATTTATTGTTCGGATTATCATTTTGCGCATTACAGCACTATCATCTACTACAAGTATTTTCAAAGCCATTTTCCGAATTCAGCTTCATCGAAAATTAAATTAAACCACTTTTTCTTTTGCATGAGCAACTATGGCATCAGCAATTTTGTGCAGAGGCAACACTTCTTCCACCGCCCCCATTTCATAAGCCACTTTAGGCATTCCATACACTACACAAGAATCCTCGTCTTGTCCTATAGTATGAGCCCCTTGTACTTTCATAGCTAACATTCCTTTAGCACCATCAGATCCCATTCCGGTCAAAATAACTCCGGTAGAATTAACTCCAACCGAATTTGCCACTGAATTAAATAAAACATCCACACTAGGCCTGCTATGATGAACCGGAGGACCATCCTTGACCCGAGCATAATATTTAGCGCCCTTTCTTTGCACCATCAGATGATAATTCCCGGGGGCAATGAGTACTTGTCCCGGTTGAATCCAGTCTCCATTCTCCGCTTCTTTGACATTCACCTGGCACACGGTATTCAAACGATCCGCGAAACTCTTGGTAAAAACAGGCGGCATATGCTGCACAATAACCATCCCTGGGATATTTGGCGGCAAAGCCGGAAGTACCACTTCAAGAGCTCTGGTCCCTCCTGTCGAAGAACCGATAGCAATCAATTTTTTTGTCGTCTCTTTTAACCGGGTCTCTGGATAGGTTTTACTTTCATTTCCGACCTTATGCTTCTTAACTTTCTGTCCTATTCTGTCGATATTAGCCACTGAAGCCGTCCGAACGGCTTGTATGATTTCCCTGGAAATATCCTGTGTTGAATATGCTGAACCCGGTTTACAAATCACTTCGACAGCTCCGAGCTGCAAAGCTGTTAATGCATTGTCACTGTTTTTAGGAGTGAGAGAGCTCACAACTACAACAGGCATAGGATAATGCTTCATCAACTTCGACAAAAACGAAAGCCCGTCCATGCGTGGCATTTCTAAATCCAGCGTAAGTACATCCGGCTTAAGTTGGGCAATCTTTTCTCTGGCTACATAGGGATTTAATGCTGTCCCGACAACTTCTATATCATTTTGCATATTTAACTCCTTCGTCAATAATTTGCGGACTAAAGCGGAGTCATCAACTACCAGCACCTTTATCATGATCCTCCCTTTATTGAATAGTAAATTTTAATTTCGGCCTGTCCCTCGTCAAGATACAGCTGCAGTACTTCTTCTTTGGCATTGTCGGGCCTGGAGGGCATCTCTTCTTTGGATTCTATAATGCGAGGGTGCTCGATATAACAAATATGCTCCGTATCGGCAAACAATGGAACAGTATTACCACATATAATATTCGCAATTTCACAGAGTGCCCCCGACTTTTGAGTTTCATCCGGTTCTTCTACTCCCAGCATATTTGCTGCGATAGCCGAGTATAACTCACTTGATGGGATAATGATCATTTCTCCATTTGCAGCACCATTAAATCCAATTACAGATCGTACCCCATCCACCGATATGGGTTGGATCTTTGCATCCTCAAATTCCCATTCTTCCAGCGGAAACATACAACAGGTAACTTCAAAAATGTTAACTGCAATATCATATATTTTATCTTTATAGGAATTACTCATCGTGCAATCTTTTTCATGAGAAATTTAAATCAATCATAATCGATCATTTTTGTTATCGACCAATAATCACAAAAAAATGAATATTAATTTTTTCTATCATATTATTTTCTCTGTAAGCTCCCAATAGGTTTCTTGTTAATCATT
>DASQZP010000311.1:0-3173 GCA_035638655.1 Bacteroidales bacterium | reverse complement strand
CTGTACAACCCACACAGGCCTCTGCATCAATCGTATACTGCATAAGCGCTTTGCATTGCCCTGCCACACATTTATGGTCTACCACATGCGCCACATATTCATCGCCAAAATTCTCAAGGGTGGATAACACCGGATTTGGTGAAGTTTGTCCCAGCCCGCACAAGGACGTATCCTTGATGACATTGCTGAGATTTCTGAGCCTGTCTAAATCATCCGGTGTACCTTTGCCCAGAGTGATCTTGTCCAGTAATTCATAGAGTCTTTTGTTGCCGATGCGACAGGGAGAACATTTGCCACAGGATTCTTCCACAGTAAAATCAAGATAATACCGGGCTACGGAAACCATACAATCGTCTTCGTCCATCACGATCATACCCCCTGATCCCATCATTGACCCGACGGCAATCAGGTTGTCATAATCGATAGGGGTATCCAGGTGTTTTTTCGTCAGGCAGCCGCCTGAAGGGCCTCCGGTTTGTACAGCCTTAAATTGCTTTCCGTTTTTGATGCCACCGCCGATTTCAAAAATAACCTCACGCAGGGTGGTTCCCATGGGCACTTCGATCAGACCAACATTATTAATTTTACCTGCCAGTGCAAATACCTTGGTACCTTTGCTCTTTTCAGTCCCGATGCTGCTGAACCAATCGGCGCCCTTCAAATAAATAACCGGGACGTTGGCAAAGGTTTCCACATTGTTTACATTGGTGGGCTGTCCCAGGTAACCTGATTCAGAAGGGAAAGGCGGCTTTACGGTTGGTTCCCCGCGATTACCTTCCATGGAATGAATCAGGGCAGTTTCTTCACCACAGACAAAAGCACCTGCTCCATAACGCAGTTCAATATCAAAGCTGAAACCCGAACCAAAGATGTCCTCTCCAAGTAATCCGTATTCCCTCGCCTGCGCAATAGCTATTTTCAACCGTTTGATAGCCAGCGGGTATTCGGCCCTGATGTAAATGAGGCCTTTGGAGGCACCGATACAATAACCGCAAATGGCCATTGCCTCCAGCACGCTGTGCGGATCACCCTCCAGGATGGAGCGGTCCATGAATGCCCCGGGATCGCCTTCGTCTGCATTACAAACCACGTACTTTTGTTCAGCAACACTCTTCCTGGATATGTCCCATTTCAAGCCGGTTGGAAAGCCTCCGCCTCCCCTGCCCCGTAAACCTGATTTTTTGATAATATCGATTGATTCTTCGGGAGAATATTCGCTAAGTACCCTACCGAGGGCTTCATATCCCTGACGGGCAATATATTCTTCGATATTTTCCGGATTAATGAAACCACAGTTGCGCAGTGCAATCCTGATCTGTTTCTTATAAAAACCCATGTGTTTTGAATCACTGACAGGTTCTTTCATTTCAGGATCGGTGTAGAGCAAACGATTTACTTTTCTGCCCTTCACTACATGCTCGGCAACGATATCACCGGCATCTTCGGGCTTCACTTCAGTATAAAAAGTATTATCAGGCATCACCTTAACGATGGGCCCCTTCTCGCAAAAACCAAAACAACCGGTCATCACCACCTGCACCTCATTCTCCAGTCCTTTATCTGATAGCTCTTTTTTCAGATTTTCAACCAGTGAATCACTGGCAGATGCCCGGCAACCTGTTCCGCCACATACCATCAAATGCATGTTATATTTAGCCATTTCAATATCCTCCTTTATGCTTTAGTATCCGGGTCAATGGTTTCGTAATTTACCGGGATGATCCCGTCTACCAGTTCCCCGTTTTTTATATATTTTTCGATAATCTCATCTGCCTTCCTGGTATCCACGTCACCAAAAACAATTGGTTCCTGACCGGGAAGCGTGACTTCAATAGTAGGTTCTGCATAGCAATAGCCCATGCAACCGGTCTGGGTAACCACTGCATCAATATTCCTTTTCTCCAGCTCACCTATCAGAAATTCCATTGTTTCCTTTGCTCCGGAAGCAATGCCACAAGTAGCCATTGCTACCTTAATCTGGACATAATTTTCGGGATGATCACTCTTTTCCCTCAGTTGCATTTTTGACTGCAGGTCGCTTTTCAGCTTTCTAAGATCGTCAAGGGATTTAACTTTTGCCATAGTGAAATAATTTTGCTGATTGATAATGGTTTTCTATAAATATATTGTTTATCTATTTTAATAACAATGATAATTATCTTATTCGCCAATGATATTTTTTATGCTGCCAGTGCCTCAATATTTTCTCTTATCATTTCTTTCAGAAACTTGATAATTGCCTGTTGATTGACTGACACATCCCCAAGCAGATCCCTTACATCCCGTGTATCGAAGAAGAATGAATCCCTGGGTGTAATATGTTTATAAGTAAAATCAATATCCGGATTTGCTGCCAACAGCATTACCAGCACACCAGCGATGTCCCCCAGTACCGGCCGGTCGATATGATGATACCCAAAGTCTGCCGTTACTTTTGTTCCTGTATGAAGAACAGATTCAATATTGAAAGATCCCCCGGTTTCTTCTGCCCGTTGCTTAAATAAAGACAAGCCCAGTCCCACCTTCCGCGTTGTTCTGGAAGTATAGAAAGGATCAGTAGCAAGTTGTACTTCAGCTGCTGTCATGCCTTTACCATTATCCTTAATGATAATTCTGAATATATCATGCTGCGGATCTTCCAGTATTGCTGTTTCAACCAGCGTAGCATCTGCAGCAATTGAATTCTGCGTAAGATCCAGTATATGTAAAGCCAGTTCTTTCATAATAATTCAACCCTCCTTCCATTTTGGCCTGCCAGGGCCATTTTTATTTCCCTGAAACTCCTTTCTTCCAGGTGAAAAAACATCCGGTTGGTGCCAATATCTTTTAAATAATGAGCATCCGAATTTCTGACCAGGGTTATATCCTGCGTATCCCGAAGATTTATTTCTGAGGCACCAGCCGGTCCGGAAATTTCAAGTGCATCATAACCGGAACCGGCAGGAATAAAGCCAAGCTGACTGAGAATACTGTTTTTGACCTTATTTATGTGTGCCGGAATACAAATACCCTCCAATTGATGCACTTTTTCTTCCACTTCTGCAAGTCCTGTTTGTAGTGCTGAAATAAGCAACCTGTCTTCAGTTCTGATAATATTTTCATGTTCATCCACCAAAACCTGGTATCCAAACAATTCGGAACGATTATTTATCATGGGCAGGTGCCTGTCTATA
>DASQZP010000310.1:0-2004 GCA_035638655.1 Bacteroidales bacterium | reverse complement strand
TAAAAGGGTGCCTATTTCAAAATTTTGTCCAATTGCAGGGATAAGCAAATGATCAAGAATTGCATGATCAATATTTTTGCCACCTAAATGGTTGTCACCCTCGGTATCAACAACCTTCATTATTCCATCATCTACTTTCATTAAGGCTGCATCAAAAGTTCCTCCACCAAAATCGAACACTAACCAATAACCTTTTATATTTTGAGCTTCCAATCCATAAGCAATGGATGCGGCAATTGGTTCCTGTAATAATTCGCAAAAAGTAAAACCAGCTAATTCAGATGCTTGTTGTGTTGCGTTTAACTGATTTTGCCTAAATTTTGCAGGAACGGTTATTATAACAGCCTGAATTTCTTCATCAAGAACATAACTTTTAAGCTTTTTCAAAACTTCTGCTGATAACTCTTCAGATAAAAACTTTCTCCCGGCACTTGAACTTTCATATAATTTATCGGTACCCATTGTCCGTTTAAACTCAAAAAAAGTATTGGCTCCATCAGAATTTCCATTACTTTGAAACTCCCTTAGTGTTTTTTTAGCATCGGCGTCAATCTGATTAAATGCTTTTAATCCAACAAACATAGTTTTGGCCTTATTGAAATGAACAACCGATGGAGTTGTATCCATTTGTCCGTCGTTGCTTTTAATTATTTTAATTTCTCCATTATCCATCCAGGCAATCGCTGAATTAGTTGTTCCTAAATCAATGCCGAAATCAATTTTCTGATGTACCATAATTTACTTGTCTTTATTTCCAGTACTAACTTCAACTTCAGCAATTTGAATCATCTTACCATTAAAATTTATTTGCGGTTTAATTACTTTTGTAATTACCTTTTCACCTGGCCTAAGGCTATAGGAAGGAATAAATCGTGCTTGCACTGTCATACTTTCCATATAAGGTACTTTTAATAAAATGGGTAATTCAAATCCCAGATTATTGAGTTCCGATTCTAATCGATCAAGCGATTTTGAAAGCTGTGCTATACCATTAATTTCTGAAGGCATGGTTTCTATACGCTGCCGCATACGGGTTATTTCGTCAGCGACCTTTATAGCCAACGAATTATTAATTTTAGAATTTACCGGAAATTCTGTAAACATATTTAGCTTATTTATATTTTTTTTCAAAGATTAATCAACTTTGATTTTTTTTGCTATTACATATAAATCTTTACTGGAGTATTTTGAACTTAATTTTGATAAAAAATCATTTGTCTCAGACCTTTCTTTAAGAAAAATGTATTCAACATCATCAAAAGTAAAGTTAATTCTATTCCCCTTCTGAATTTTCTCATTTTCTTCAGCTAAGATTATATCATTCTCATATTCTTCCTTGTCTAAATTTAACTTGAGATCGTCACAATCAAGAGGAATAAATCTCCATTCCCGTTCGTCATAAAAGCGTGTCAAATCTTTAACAAACCGCTTGAGTTTCTTGCAGTACCGAAATCCTTCATAAGGCTTAAAATGCATCACTAAAGAAGAAATGGAATTATTAAATTTTTGAAATTCTTCTTTTGACAATTTCTTTTTGATTGTAGGAGATAATGAGAACATATTTTTCATACTTGCAGAAGTAATGCTCTTTCCATGAGCATAAATGATAGGTGTTAAATGATTCTCTTCGGCAATTCCCCATTCTTTCTTCATTCCAATCCCATATTCTCCATATTTTCTTCTGTGTTCTTTATGCCGACTTAATGGGATATCGCAAAAGCAAACAACCGGGTATGCCATACCTTCCATTCTTAATTCTGGCATGTTCAAATAACTTAAGTCTTCCATACAATAGAAAGGCTTGAAATTATCATTCATAATACTTATTAAATGTTTAATTTCTGGAGTAAAATGAAAGAAAAAATTTGAACTTTCTCCGTTTTCAATGTTTTTTGAACATATTTTATTTAAAAAACTCATCGCTATTTATTTTTCGTTGTTGCATATTTCCATTCGAAACGGGATAAAGCGTAATTTCTCCGGTTGTGTAACTTATACCATTAT
>DASQZP010000309.1:0-10991 GCA_035638655.1 Bacteroidales bacterium | reverse complement strand
ACCCGGCTGAAACAGTAATATCTGCCATAGCATTTGAATCAGGACTTACCAGCTTTGCCTTCACCAAACTATCTTCAAGATTACCTGAAATGCTTATATTTTTATAAGAGTACTTTTTATATTCAACATTTCGGATTTTTGCACTTAACGATCCTGAAAGATTATCAAGTTTTTTCCCTTGCCCCTCTAAAGATAAAAATAATGAAAGGTCTCCTGAAAAATCAGGTTGCTTAAGGATTTTTCCTGCTTTAATACCCGGTATATTTGTTTGTATTTTATAATTCGGCATGTTGCCTGTAAGATTTCCTGCAATAAAGCTGGAACTAATCGTTCCGTCCTTAGATGTAACTGCCACATCACCCGACAGGCTATCTGCCGAACCAGAAGCGTATCCTGTTAATTTTATCGTGGGTGGCAGATCTAATCCGGAAGACAAAGAATCAGAAGTGAACCACCGCAAGACATCCTCTTTACTGATTGAACATCCGGGAATCTGCAATGAGATATTTGCCTGTTTCAGTCTTTCAGGTGATACAATATCCATTACAGCTCCTTTAGGATAATTCATATCCAGTGAGGCTTTCAATACTGAATTGCCTGCCATGACCAGCAAATCACTGATTTTTGCATTGGTCTCCCCTGCTTTAAGACTGACATCCAGACGTTTCAGATCATATTTATCATTAATATTTGCAGTTAAACCATTTATCTCTGCCTGCATCTGACTTTTACTGATTTCCAGGTTTTTTAGCATGCCCCCGGCCCCGTTTATGCTGGTTGATGTAGTTTTAGCACTTTGCTGATCAACAGAATACAATGTAAATGAATTGTCCTGCAAATTTGCCTTATCAAGTTTTATTTTCCAGACAAAAGGAACAGTTGAGTCATTTGCCTGTGAGCTGCTCCTTCTGATGGTGTCCTTAAGCACAAAAGATGAACCTGATAACAACAAAGTTTTGACATCCACTACAGATTTATTCAAATCAATATTCCGGGGTTGTACATAAAATTTATCCACGTGCACATTAAAACCCATCTCAGAAAGATTGTCTTTGTATATAAAAGAGGATGAAACCAAAGAGAGGGATTTAACGCCTATGACTGGTAGTTTGGATGTATCATTTTTCTGAACAGATGAAATAGATTTGTAGTTATGATAATAGCCTTTGCTGTCAGACAAGTCAAGTTTATTCAGCTTATAGATGCTTTTCTCCGGATCAAAATGATCAACAGTCAGTTCTAATTCTCCAATCCGGTAATGCATTTCAAGACTGTCAACCATATCCTTGTATGAAAAATAAATATTTTTTAATGAAAGATCATGGATTTTGAATTGCATTGAATTACCTGATTGTTTTTTTTGACTAATGGCTGCCGTATCTGTTGCAGCTGCATTATTTTTATTCAGTGCATCAATAATGTAGGAAAAATTAAAATTTCCATCCTCCATTTTTTCAAGCTTAACCGTACTATGCTGTAAACTGATCAACCTTACCGATATCCGGTGATGCAATAGTGCCAGCAAATTGGCCCGGATACGCAACTGACCTGCAAAAATTAGTGTATCCCGCTGTTTATCGGGAATAAATACACTGTCAACCAGCACATCACCGGGAAGAACAATACCAATTCGTCCGATTTTCATTTGTGTATCCGCTTTTCTGTTAACAGTCTGCACAATTTTGTCCTTAACAAAATTCTGAATTACCGGATTATGAAGCAGGACGGCAAGTAAAATGAATAATGACAACAGACCGGCAATTACCCATCCAACCAGTTTTAACAGGCGGAGGAACAAAGAGGCTCTATGTTTTCGGAAATAACCGGTTGTCATTGATTCGATAACTACGCTTAGGTTTATTCTGCAAAATACAACCAGTTAACGGGTAAATGGTTCATTTTACAGGTTTGGGGATTGTCAGGGAACAATAATCTGCAATACTTTTGAAAGGATATCAACCTGAATAGATTTGACTTCTCCAATTGCCTCCCCGTCGATCTGCAGATCCTGCTTATGTTTAACTGTTATTTTTGCGTGCGAGCAGCTAATAATCTTAACATATCTGTGCTTATGCAGTGTTCCGGTAAAAAATGCAATCAGAAAAGTAAAAATTGCATAAAATGGATAAGGCTTAAAAATACATATTTCAAACCTGCCATCATCAAGTCGGCCAAGGGGATTCAATATAGCTCCGGTTCCATACTTTTTTGCATTGGCAATGGCAACCATATGGGCCCTCCTGAAGTATTTTCTGCCATCGGCAGTAATATAGTATTTTACCGGTTGAGAAAGGAACATTTCCCTGAAAAATTGTCGTGCATACCCAAATAATCCATGCCAGCGCTGCCTGGTATATCGTTTTATAACACGCGCATTCAATCCCAGGTCACTAACGTGAATTGAGAGATATTTCCTGTTTATACGCACCATATCTATTGAATGCGCATGGCCTTTAAATACTATTTGCAGCGCCCGGTGCCAGTTATCAGGGATACCCAGCTCGGCTGCCATACCATTTGCTGATCCCAGTGGGATGATACCCATTTTAATTTTAGTACCTATCAATAGTTGTGCAACCATGTTCAGGGTGCCATCTCCTCCGGCAACCACTACTGTCTCAGGTTTAAAATCCTCAATTTCAGATTTCAATGCAGAAGCATCATCAGTAGAAGTGGTTTTATATATCAGGAATTCATAATTCATTTCATCAGCCAGTTCAACAATGTTTTTCTCAAACCGAACCTTATCAATATTTCCTGATACCGGATTTATCACAAATAATATTTTCTGCTTTTCACCTGCCATGTAAACCTCTTCTTTTTTAATTAAAGATAAGATTTAATTTTCTTTTCTAAAATACAGTCACTGTGCGGGGGAAGAATTTAGAGTGGAAAACGAGGAATGAACATATTTTTTATAAAGCTGTTATGCCCAAAAAGATATATTATGTATCAATCATTAAATCCAGTAATTGAATTTACAAACCCGGTATTTAAAACTTACAGGTTAATTATGATCTGAGAACTTCAATCACTTCTTCTTATAAACTGTTTACCATACTACCCCTAAATTTTTATACTGTAAGTTATCAATAGCCTCTTGCGCGGGTAAAAGACATCATGGACTTCAACAGTCTGATTGATCAGTAAGTTAAGAGTCAGGCAGGTAATTAATTGTGAAAATATACCGTTTATTTTATATATTACAGGGATGGTAATAATGGATGAACCATAGCAACAGGAAATATGAATGCACTAAAAAAACCATTGAAGAAACTGGCACGCCGGGTAACCAATCCATTCAGGGCAATAAAACTTTGGATAAAAGAGCAGACCGGCTGGCTGGGAGTTCCTCAAATTATTCCTTACCGTGGCTATGGCAATAACCGGGAAGTAGTTGTTATGGGCACGGTTACAGAAGATAAGGGTCTTTCGCTTCCCGAACATGATGATTCGATCTGGGAGAACATGCTGGCCATGTTTAAAAGATATATCAGCGACGAAATACCAGGCGTAAGAGTCAGCGTAAAATTCTATGAACAGGAGAAAATAGTAGAAACAGATGAAGACGGTTTTTTTGTGGCCCGTTTCAGAACCGGGGAACAAATTAAAGCCTGCATGTGGCATGATGTTCATTTTATGTTATTGGATGAGATAATTCCCGATCAGGAAACTGTAGAAGCCACCGGAGAAGTTTTTATTATAACAGGATTGGAGGAACATGCACTAATTTCAGATATTGATGATACTATTCTTGTCAGCCATTCTACCAGTTTTCTGAAAAAAATGAGGCTCATGCTGCTAAAGAATGCAGCCACACGGATACCATTTGAAGGAGTAGCATCGTTTTATGAGGCACTTCAAACAGGAAGAGATCAGATTGCCTGCAATCCCATATTTTTCATTTCAAGCAGCGAGTGGAATCTATACGACCTGTTACTCGATTTTTGTAAGTTTAATCATATACCAAAAGGAGTATTTTTGCTCAAACAGTTAAAAAGCAATATCTTTCAGTTTTGGAAAAGTGGTGGAGGAAGTCATGCTCATAAATTAAGAAAAATAAATGGCCTGATGCAATTTTATCATTTATTGGATTTTATTCTGATTGGCGACAGTGGCCAGAAAGATCCTGAAATATATTTACGCACCATCAGGACTTTTCCCGGAAGAGTAAAAGCTGTTTATATAAGAGACATCAGAAAGAAAAAAAGAAAATATCTGATGGATCTTACTGAGAAATACAAAAAATATGGCATTGAACTTGTTATAGTTAAAAATACTTATGAAGCATCCCTGCATGCGGTGGAGAAGGGATATCTGAGGCCGGAGTATATAAGTGAGATTAAAAAAGAATATGAGCTTGATGTTAAAAAATCTCCTGCACTCAAAAATGTACTTGATAAGATCTCTACTGAATAAGCAATATAAATTAGTTAAGAAACATTGAACTTTTTATTCATATTCATTTACCGAAGGTTGTTAATACTGCTGATCCTGTCTTTTATCTTAACAGGATTTCTGGCCAGAACAATGGCGCAGGATACGAATCATGAAGATATACAGCCGGGACACCTCTCAAAACCTGTCTCAAAAAAGGCTCACTTCCTCTCCGGCATCAAAAGAACTAATGATACGCTTCTCCCACCAACCGACTCATTAAACTATATAAAAATCCAAAAGGCAGAAGCACGTACTGAGAATTTTTTTGATATGCTTGAAGAAAAAGCAAATCATAAAAAATGGACACGAGAGTTACATAATATTGTAATTTCTTCACCAAAACAGAAAAACAATCACGAAGCATTAACTACCCAAAAGAGTGAACTGCCCTTTATTCCTTTCACCGGAAAAGTAATTAGAAGTATTCAACTTAAAAAACTAAATGTATTCGGACCTACCATTTCAGATACAACAAAAAAAGCCACCTCATGGCTTGAAAAAGCAGGCAATAAGCTGCATTTTAAGACAGCCGACTGGGTATTAAAACAAAATATGATCATTAATGTTGGTGATACTATTGACCCGCTTGTGATGTCGGATAATGAAAGGTTGCTTAGGGAACTTCCCTATATTGAAGATGCACGTATATATATTACCAGCGATTGTGTTGACTGCGATTCAGTAGATGTTGTGGTGATAACCAAAGACCTCTGGTCAAAAGGTTTTCACCTTGATTTTTCCGATTTTAATGCCGGAAGAGTTGAAGTATGGGACAGAAATATATTTGGATTTGGCCACGAAACGCAAAGCAACATTTACTGGGACGGAGACAAGAAAGCAGCACTAGGCTATATGGGAACATATGGGATACGGAATATAGCAGGTTCTTTTATCCAGGGAAAGTTGTCTTATTCAAATATTTTTGAAGATCATAGTTATGGCATTGAATTTAACAGGCAGTTTTTCACTCCAAATACAGAATATGCGGGAGGAGCATCCTTTTACAGGATCTCAACCCTCAGAGATATAAGGTATTATGACACACTGTCTATTATAACCCCTGTAGATTACAACAATTTCAGCTTTTGGATTGGTCGTGCTTTTAAAGTTAATACAGATAATTTTTTTCTGGATAACCGGGCAAGTTTTATCCTGGCAGGTGCTGTGTATCGTGACAAATACTTTAAAAGACCTTTGGTTGAAAACGACCTTAATTATACATATCAGAATAAAACCCAATTGCTTGGTACTATCGCCTATTCCCGGCAGGATTTTTACAGGAGTAACCTTATTTACAGTTTTGGACGGACGGAGGATATCCCATATGGAAGCCTGATAAATTTTACCTTCGGACCTGAATTTAATGAATTTTATACCCGTTTTTATTATGGGCTCAGCCTGTCAAAGGGTGATTATCTTTTTAATCTCGGGTATTTGCAGGGATCAGTGCAATATGGAGGATTTTTACATAAAAATGAACTTGAACAGGGCATTATCAAATGCAATTTGAATTATTTTACTAACCTGTTTATTATCAACAGATTTAAAATCAGACAATTTGCCAAATTTGATTTCACCAAGGGGATACACCGGTTTGGCAATGAATTTATTACTATAAATGATCAAAATGGTATACCAGGACTATTAAGTCCTGATTTACTGGGTATCAAAAAGATGACTCTGAATCTGGAAACTGTGGCATTTTCACCTTACTATCTCTATGGGTTCAGATTTGCCTTTTTTGGAGCAGTGAATATGGGACTTATCGGAGACAGGTATGATAAACTGCTTAGTCAGCACCTCACAACAGGTCTGAGTGTGGGTATCAGAATAAGGAATGAACGGCTTGTGTTTAATACTTTTCAAATTAAGTTTACTCTCTACCCTGGAGCTCCGGTAAATGCCAGACGAAATATTCTTATTTTGTCTGGTGAGACCCGTCTTCAACCGGAGAATTTTTATGTTAAGGCACCTCAGACTATCAAATTTAAATGATCTCATGAAGAAACCATATTCGGAATTGATTTAATCTGTAACAATGAATAAGAATTTATCCCACCAGTTAATTACGGCATCTTTTTACTGGTAAACCGGGAATATTTCTATCTTTGAAAATATCAAAAACTACTAAAACAAATAAAAATGACAATAACCTGGAACCTGAAGGGAAAAACTGCACTAATTACCGGAGGAACTAAAGGCATTGGTAAGTCAATAACAGAGACTTTCCTTTCTTTGGGAACTTCAGCAATCATTGTAGCAAGACATAAGGAAGACATTGATGAATTTATTGACATGCACCCGGAGTCTGACATAGCCGGAATTACTGCAGATATAAGTATCCCTGAAGGAATTAACAGAGTTATTGACTTCTGTAACGAACAGCACCAGATTGATATACTTGTTAACAATGCCGGAACCAATATCCGGAAAAAAACTAAGGATTATTCAGACGAAGAATATAATAAGATAATGAATACGAATCTTCGTTCAACCTATGAATTATCGAGAGGCCTTCATCCGCTCCTCAAAGCCTCCGGAAGTGCAAGCATTATAAATATTTCCTCAGTATCAGGCATCACACATTTACGGACAGGTTCCATTTATGCAATGACCAAAGCTGCTATTAATCAGCTCACACGCAATCTGGCATGTGAGTGGGCAGAGGACAATATTAGGGTTAATGCTGTTGTTCCCTGGTACATTGATACTCCGCTGGCCAGAACTGTATTGGAAAATCCGCAATATATGAAAGAAGTACTGGACAGAACACCGCTTAAGCGGGTTGGAAAGCCAGAGGAAATTGCAGCCACAGCAGCCTTTCTTTGTATGTCCGGAGCCGGATTTATTACAGGTCAGTGTATTAACGTTGACGGAGGTTTTTCGGTTTATGGATTCTAAAATTTTTGCAAAGCATTTATATACCAAACAATTAGGAAATTGTCAGAATATTTCCTTGTTTTGTAATATAAAAAAAAATACTATTTTTACTTTATTGATGTTACATGTTCAATCTCACAAAGCCGATTGCCTTATGCAAATAAAAAATCTACCCTTTAGCCCTCTGAAAATGATGGCTATATCTCTTTTTGTATTCCTGCTGGCCGGATGTGCCTCCGATGGCAAAAAGACAGAAAATAAAGAACCAACAATTGATACTTTAAACGTCGGAGATGAAATATTTGAAGATATCAGTCAGGCCAAAAAAATCTTTTATTCATTGCCTTCCCCGCTTGAAACAGCTGTTCTTATTAAAAATGCAGGCGCTACTTATAATGAAGAATTGCTTAATCCTGTCAGCAACGTAAGCAAATATACCACGAATAAGAGTATGGCCCTTAACCTGGGTATTTATACCACAGATTTAAGTTTTGCCAGTCTTTTTGATCAGACTCAGGCTTCGATAAACTATATGAACGCAGCCAAATCAATGGCTGATGGCCTTGGGATACTTGATGCTATTGATGAAAATACAATTTCAAGACTTGAAGAAAATGTAAATAACAGGGATGTTATAATGGATATCATTTCTGAAACCTTTATGGCTTCCAGCTCGTTCCTTAAAGAAAATAACAGGGATGCAATAGCCTCTATTGTTCTCGTTGGTGGTTGGGTAGAAGGATTATATCTTGCCACACAACTGGTAGGCAACGATTCTATTGAAAATAACAAACTGGTAGATAGAATACTGGAACAAAAATTATCCCTGCAGATTGTTCTCAGACTGCTCGATCAGTATAAACAAAACCAGGATGTTACTTCCCTGATTGTAATGATGGATGATTTAAAGAAAACCTTTGATAAGGTTGAAGTTAAATCAACCCCGATAAAAGTGGAGAAAAACAAGGATGAGGATGTTACTACCCTCAAAGGCAAAACAACAGTTAAAGCTTCTCCTGAGACATTTGATGAATTAACCAAAAAAGTGAAAGCAATCAGAGATAACTTTACATTATAAAAAAATCAGATATGAAAAGATTTTCCAAACTCATAATTACACTTACCATCCTGATGCTTGTCCCGCTCACAGCCAATGCGCAGTGTAAAGGCTTTGCGAAAAAGATTTGTAAAATTGAATTAATGCCTTACATTCATGATGGTAATTATCATGCAGCAGTACTTACAGAAGGCGAAGAAGCTGAACTCTATAAAACATTTTATTCCGGTCAGGAATACCGAATTGCAGTTTGTGGTTCCGACAACCTGCCCAATATTGAATTTAAGGTAATTGATCAGAACAGGAATGTTTTGTACAATAACAAAGACAATAATTATTCAAGAACCTGGGATTTTAAGCTGGAAACAAGTCAGCAACTGAAAATATGGGTGAAAGTCCCGGTCAGAAGTGATGCAACTGATGAGATACGTAGCGGTTGTGTTGCCATTATGTTTGGATTCAAGAACAAATAATCTACAAAAAATTATATATCAAAGGCTGTCCATCGAAAGATGAGACGGCCTTTTTTCTTTTGTACGGCACAACTTTTGCTTTTCTTCATCGTATATCTAGTTTTGAACAGTTTCTTTTAACAACAGGTTATTTTATGAAAAGAATTATTTATGCCCTGGCAGTTCTTTCAACAATTATTGTTGGATCCTGCGATCTGATTAATACATCAGGAGATACTTCTGGTCTTTCAAATGAAGAGGTGATAAACGGACTTAAAACCGCACTCAAGGTTGGCACTGATACATCTGTCACCATGCTCAATGCTGTTGGAGGGTATTACCTCGACGAAAAGGTAAAGATCCCTTTCCCTCAGGAAGCAGCCATAATCGAACAAAACATTGACAAGATACCCGGACTTGGTACGACTTTAATAACCGAATTTGTTCAGAAGATGAACCGGTCGGCAGAGGATGCAGCCTCAGAAGCCGGTGGAATTTTTGCCAGCGCCATAACCAATATGTCTGTTTCGGATGGCTGGGAAATTTTAAACGGAAGAAATCCTGCCGCCACTGCAGGAACACTAAAAAGTGGTACAGCTTTTGACTCTACTGCGGCTACTCAATTCCTCTTGGCGACTACTTACAATCAATTGGCAGCAGCTTTTGAACCCAAAATAGCTACATCTTTGGATAAAAAGCTTATCGGCAATGTATCTGCCAGCAGCTCCTGGTCAACCATTACAACCTCTTATAATACAGTTGTTGAAAATGATTTTCTGAATCTGCTCAACCTTGAACCTGTTAATACTGATCTTCCCAATTACGTAACAGATAAAGCACTTGACGGATTATTCTATAAAATCGGACAGGAAGAGATAAAAATACGCCGGGACCCCTGGAAATGGGTTACAACAACAGTTGGTGATATTCTCACTAAGGTGTTCGGAGGTAATAAATAAACAGGATTACAATATTTATTTAAAAAACGCAAGATGTTGTCCTGCGTTTTTTTCTCATTTAAATAAGTAGATCAACAAATACTATCAAAATCTATTTAATTTTTTCTTTCAAGAACTGTCCGGTATAAGACCGTTTCTCTTTTATCAGTTCCTCAGGAGTTCCTTCAAAAACGAGTTCGCCGCCCTGGATTCCTCCTTCCGGTCCCAGATCTATAATCCAGTCGGCCGACTTAATAACCTCCAGATTGTGTTCAATGATAATGATGGAATTTCCCCTTTCAATCAGGGCATTAAATGCGTCCAGCAATTTGTGAATATCATGAAAATGAAGCCCTGTTGTAGGCTCATCAAATACAAACAGCATATGCCGGGTAGCATTTTCCTTTCCCAGGAAAGAAGCCAGTTTAACCCGCTGACTTTCCCCGCCGCTCAATGTACTGGATGACTGGCCGAGCTTGATATAACCAAGTCCAACATCAGCAAGAGGTCCCAGTTTTTCAGCTATTTTGTGTGCCTGATTACTCTTTTGTCCGCCAAAAAATTCAATTGCTTCATCAACCGTCATTTCCAGTACATCATAAATATTATGTTCATGATATTTAACCTCAAGTATTTCATCTTTGAAGCGTTTACCATGGCAACTCTCACAAACCAGGCTTACATCAGCCATAAACTGCATTTCAACCTTGATAATTCCTTCTCCCTGGCATTCTTCACACCGGCCACCGTCGATGTTAAATGAAAAATGCGAAGGTTTATAATTATTAATTTTCGAAGCCTGCTGGCTTGCAAAAAGCTTCCTGACTTCGTCATAGGCTTTTATATAAGTAACAGGATTCGATCTTGAGGATCTGCCTATGGGATTCTGATCAACAAACTCAATATTGGAAATCATTTTCAGATCTCCCCCTATTTTACTATGTTGCCCTGTGCGGTCGCCCAGGCCATTAAACCTTTTATTGAGTGCAGGATAAAGAATTCCCCGAACAAGTGATGATTTACCAGAGCCACTTACACCGGTTACTACAGTAAGGACATTAAGCGGAAACTTCACATCTATTCCTTTAAGATTATGCTCCCGTGCACCCGTCACTTCTATGTAGCTGTTCCACTTACGTCTTGAAGCTGGTAGTGCAATAGATTTTTTGCCTGTAATATAGTCTGCAGTCAGACTTTTCCCTATATCGCTTAGTTGTTTATGCG
>DASQZP010000308.1:0-8908 GCA_035638655.1 Bacteroidales bacterium | reverse complement strand
ATGGTATGCTTTTTTAAGCCTGGTATATAAACTGTCTGGTTGATTGATTTGGTTCTCTTTTAGAACAAACAGCCATGCGGTTCCGGTATATTCAGGGTAAATATCAATTTCTCCCTTTAACATGGCAGGATGAATATTGGAAGTACCACCGCCAATGCCAAACTTCCGGATAACCTGAATGTCAGTATTGTTTTCAACCAGTTGTGAAATGATTTCCCCTAAAATATATTGCTCGGCCGTAGGTTTTGTGGCGATTACAATTTTCCTTCCTGATGAACGATCCGGTTTTAACAGGAGCATAAAAATCAAAAGAAAAGCCAGAATTATTATTCCTGAATATCTTAGTAAACGGATGCTTTTTTTTGTCTTTTTGGATTTTTTTTTCAGTGAATTTTCGATGGACCCGATTCCCAAATCGGCAGCCAGTGCCAACAAAGCTACTGCAATTGAACCGACCAGGATGAGGGAAGAATTATTCGTGTTTATACCACGATAGATAGCCTGTCCTAAACCACCAGCCCCAATAAAAGAGGCAAGTCCTGCCAGTGCAATTGTCATGACGACCATCGTACGGAATCCACTTACAATTGTTGGGAAAGCCAGTGGCCAGCGTACCCGGGAAAAAACCTGCCAGGGCGTAGCGCCCATCCCTTTTGCAGCATCAAGTAATTGCGAATTTACTTCGTTTAAACCGGTGTAAGTATTGCGAATGACAGGCAACAGTCCATAAATAACCAGAACCACCAATGCATTGCCGAAACCGATTCCAATTAAAGGGATAAACAATCCAAACATAGCGATAGATGGGATGGTATAAAGGAAATTGACAGTCCCTAAAATAACCTGTCTCAATCTCTTATTGTGAAGAATGGCGATACCTGTTGAAACACCAATAATAGTGATGATTACAATAGCACTAATACTAATAAGAATATGCTGAACCAGCAGTTCATAAAGGTAATCGCGACGTTCGGCGATGGTCATGAAAATATCATGCAGCAAAGTCATATTCTTGTATCTTTCGAACTACTTCAATAAATTTTGTTTTATCTTTTCTCCTACAGCTAATCCATAAAGTAATGCCGACTGTCGGTGAAATTTATAATTAGTGTCAGTCCATAATGTCCGATAACTGCGTTGTTGCAAAAATTTTAATTCCTCATATACACCAGTATACTGCGGATTAAAATTTTTTCACGCCTTGTTCTCGAACATTTTGATCCAGACACATGACTTTATTGACAGACTCTAATTATGCTGAATCTATGGTTTTCAGCAAGTTTTGTCATGATTCCCGAATCGATTTTCCGGAAAAGTTCCAAATTGCTTTCATAATATACTAAATTTAATTTATTGATGAAAACAAAGCACTAATATCCTGCGCAATAAAATTTATGCACACTCCCGTTTAGAACGGGACAGGCTTTGTTACCGAACATTTTGATCCAGACACATGATTTTATTGACAAACACTAAATATACTCATTGCAGCTCAGTAGGTGCGAAATTATTAAGTTGTAAAATAAGTTGAGAAGTTTAGGTGAGTAGAAATTGAAAGATGCGCTGTAGAGATGCGATTCATCGCGCCTACTCAACAATTAATCGCATCTGAATCATCTACAACGCCAGAATCATTTGTAGCATCCGACCTGATGAATAACCTGATAAGTAATATTGCTAGCAGGTACGGACAACATGTCCGCATCAGGAAAGGTGCTTGCTGTTATTTCTTTTACCATAACTTTTTTCATTAAAAATTCACAACACTGTACCCATCGGCAAAAAGGCTGCGCAAACCGGAGTGTTGTTTATATTCTGAAAGTAGTGGCACACCCGCTTTTTCTACCTTGGTTTTTACACCAAAAGCCCCGGCACAATAATCGCACGCGCCTGTTATTTTGTCTTTCAAACTGGCATACAAAGCATGCATTTTATGATCTTCCTTTTCCAGTTCGCCAATCCATTTGGTGCCTGCACCTTCGAAAATAATTTTCAGGTCGTCACCGTTTTCAACTGCTTCGAGCGCCAACATAAATGCGTTTGATACTTTTCCCATTGCTTCCATTGTATCCGTGTCGGCATAAATTACGATTGCTATTTTTGTCATTTTTTTAAAATTTAGTGATTAAATATTTATTGATTTTGTGTATTAGTCGCAGAATAATTCAATCCTGACAAACAAGGTGAAAAAAATGGCTCTCCCTTAGAGAAGCAGCCATTTTGAAAAGCACAAAAAACGGGTATTATTTACTAATGATTATTTTTTTCACTGCAACAGGTTTCCCGTTCGATTCAAGCCAGACGAAATAAATCCCTTCGTTCAGGTCATGCACATTCCAGGTTATTTTCCGGTAATTATTTGTTTTGATATTTTGAACTTTTTGTCCTACAATGTTCACCACCGAAATTGAAGTGTTGGTAAAATCCTTTCTGTTGAAAGAAATAGTTGCCTGACTTTGCACCGGGTTGGGGTAAATACTTAGATCAGCTTGTTGTTGCAACCGGTCATTAATACTGGCAACTGTAAAGTTATATTCTGATTCGGCAGCAAAAACCGTGGCAACGTTCCCATCTGCAACATAGGGAATATTATCACCATCAGAATCATTTCCTGTTTCACCAGAAGCTTCTGCTTCTGCCAGTAACATCGGATTATACACTTTTGTGAAAAACCGGGTATAGATTGATGCAGCTTCCGGATGATTTCCAACTAAAGCAGCTTCGCGCAACCCTCCTGCCAGAATAGCCAGATTTTTGGGATTGTACATGGCTGTATTATCTCCCTGTTCTGTCCTGAATATTTTTTCCTGCGGTACATAAAAATTATCGGTTAAAAACAGGTATGCAGCATCCGCTCCGGCCAAATAATCAGCATTATTTGTAAGCTGGTAAGCCGCATACAATCCGCGTGCAATTGCAGCCTGTGATTCGGCTTTCTTCGTTGTAATTGCCGCGCCTGAGTCAATAATATACGAATTATAATATCCTCCGTTATCATCTTTTAACTGAGTTAAAACAAAATTTGCCTGGGCGTTAAGTGCATCAGTTGCCATTTGAGCCAGAGGCATACCAGCAAATTCATTGGCTGCTTTTGCCAAAGCCAGCAAAACGTAGCCGGCATTAACTGCTGAAATTTCGTTGCCACGGTCAACTTCCGCTCCGTTAAGCCCGGAGACATCGACAAAAGTACCAGCTGCATTATCGAAATGCATGGCAAGTAAGTTATGTACTAAGACCATGCTTGAACCTGCCATAATATCGTAAGGTCCCATCATTCCTGATTGTGACATTGCAGCCGGAAACGGATCGCCGTCAAATACCTCATGGTAGGCCAGGTGTGCTGGATCGTTTACAGACGGGTCCATCATGTTTTTAAAAGCCAGTGTTCCTAAAAGCAGCGAAACCTGGTCAAAAATATGACTGTTGGCATCGGTTACAGTAAGGCTGCTCAATTTTGGCGGTAACATGGTATCAACAATCTCTTCGGTAACAGCAATTTTATGCGGAAAGTACTGAATGCCATTTTCAGGATTATATGTTGCGGCATCTACCATTCCCAAATCTGTTCCATTGTAAGCCAGGTTATTTAGAAGGAAGATAATTTTATTTATACCTTCAGCAGTTAATACCTGTCCGATAAAACCGTCGAGGTTGTTTCCTCCGTAAAATACGTTGTTATTAGGATCGAATTTTGGACTACCTGCAGAATCGGGTGAAATTACACCATCAGCATCAATGGTAGCATCGAGTGAATCGTGGAATGCACCAAGCATATCCTGAGCCCAGAAATATTGTTTCCACAGCGATTGTCCCATAGCAGCGGGATTTAATACTTTGCTGAATTGCCGGCGGTTCCACCGCAAGGTAGAAAAATTCATAGCAAAATCCGGTGCAACAGTTTGTGACAACTGCGGATTGCCCGATTCGAATTCGGCAAACTGAGGAAACGGGTTTTGGAATGGCATTTGATTAGCGAGCATGCCCAAATGATGAATCATCATCATTAGCTCGTCATCTTCTTTATACCCATTTACCATGCCGCCGGTAAATTTTCCGTCAAACGTGTCGGGTTCCATGGCAGCCATTTGTCCAATCCTGGGCGACCACATCATGTGTAAACCAATTCCTGACCTGGAAACCACATTTCCCAGTAGGTAACGTGAATATTCATAACCTTCAATACCTGTGGCATAAGAAACAGAATCGGGCGAGTTAGGGAGCATCGGGTCAAGGTCATCGAGGTTGTAGCCCAGCGCTTCAGCAAAAGGCTCACCACTTTCAAAAAGCTCGTTTGCCAGCAACATTTGGTCTGCTGTGCGGAACAATGTGTCATTCTTAATTACCAGTTGTGCATTTACCGATAAAAGAATAAATAAAAAAGAAAAGGTTAAAAGTGTTTTCATAGTATAAGATTTTTGTGATTAATAATTCTGTTTGACGATTTAGTCGGATGAAAAATGAATCCTGACACTTTTTACAAAAAAAGCTGTAATTAATCATGTAGAAGTTGATGAGATGACTGAAGCTCGAAGCTTGAAGTTGAGAAGTTGAGGAGTTGAGAAGTTGAGAAGTTGAGGGGGTTTAGGAGTTGAGATGTTTAAGGGTTGAGATGTTTAGGGGTTGAGAAGTTGAGGAGTTTAGAAGTTGAGGAGTTGAGATGTTTAGGGGTTTAGGGGTTGAGAAGTGGAGAGGAGAGACTGAAGTCGGACGGGAGACGGAAGGAAAAAAGATTACGGCATACCCGATAGATTAGGGGAAAATGAGAGATGAGTTGGGAGTTGAGATGTTTAGGGGTTGAGGAGTTGAAGTGAAATATGCTTTCCTAATCCCTCCAAAGAATATCTCAATTTCGAATCACCTGAAATCATTAAAAGTATTGATATCTGGAACTTACAAGGAAAAAAAGTTTTTCATATCAATTTAAACAGTAAGCAATACCAGCTGCAATTGAATACGGCAGGCCCCGGAAAAGGAATTTATTTACTGGAAATTAATACAACAGAAAAGGTTATCCGAAAAAAAATTATTGTCGTTAGTTGAACAAGAAATTAAATTTTCTGCTTCTTAACTTTCTTTGTATTCTTTTTGAGTTTATTCAGGGCCTTCTGAAGTTTGTCTTTTAACTTTCCGGTTTTTTTCTTACTATCCTTTTTCTTTTTCGACTTTTTAATCTCTTTCTCCAGCTTTCCGACTTTTGCTTTGGTATCTTTTACTTTTTTCTTAGCCGATTTTAAACTTTTTTCTCTTTTTTTATCCATTTTCTTCCTGCTTTTCTTATCCTTTTTATTTTTATTTTTGGTTGTTATTGTCTCCTCAATGTTGGTTTTCTCATTGACAGAAGCATCCGGAATTATTTCCTTATTCAGTTCAGTAACATTGGTTGATGACAATTCAGTATTATCAACAGGTTTTGTTTCCGTTTGCTGTGCTTTATGAGTTGCTGTTGATTTTGAAGTACCTGATGTTTTATTTACCGGCCTGACAGTTTTTGCCCTGGCCTGTGCAGGACTCTTTCTGGTAACCCTGCTCCCGTTACTTCGGGCAGTGGATTTTCGTCTGGTAACAGGTTTTTTTTCCTGGGGTTGAGAACTGTTCTTTTTTTCCTCTTCCGATGCAACCCGGGCAGTATTACTTTCCGGGATATTCTTTTCAGGTTTACCTGTTGATCCTTCCGGACCCGGTTTCTCAATTTTATTCTTATTCATGGCCAACTATTATTTAATTAGTGTCTGTCCATAATGTCCGATAACTGCATTGTTCTCGAATATTTTAATCCAGACACATGACTTTATTGACAGACTTTAATTAATAATTAAGGTAAATTTAATATTTAAATCCTTTAAAAACAATAGCAATATATTTTCAAATGGCCGGGAAGAGAAGACGAAAGAAATCGGGTGATTCATTGATTCATTGATTCATTGATTCACTGTCCTTTATAATCCCAGCTGATAATAAATTTTGAGTAATTTCTAAGGGCAGGAGCCTGTTTATCCCGGCCTTTCAGGCTGGTGGTTTTCGGGTATAAATATTAGTTCGCGGTAAGAAACAACCCGGCATATATCTTTTCGACCTATCAGCGACCGGCTATAATCTTCACTTCCTCCAATTCCTCTATATCTTTTACATCTTCTAAATCCTCTACAACCTCTATATCTACAACATCCTTTCCATTCAACCAAATTGGCACGGACAACATGTCCGCGCGAGATGTGTATTGTACGCTGGCCATTATGGGAATTTACTTTCTTTTCTTGGAATAAAAAATCCTTTAATACAATTCAGGTTTCGAATACAAACTTGTATATGATTTTTCGACTGAATATCTGCACCCTCAAAAATAGGTCCTCCTTCAGTAAAAATTCCTCTAGCTGTATCAAAATGTCGATATTCGCTAAATCCTTTTTGTTTACTATCTGATTTTATTTGCTCACTTATTTTTTGATGCATATATTCAATAACAGCGCAATCTAATTCCCGAAAAATCAAGTCATGATGTTCATCCTTAGGAAGGTCTTTGTTTACAGGTATTTTCTTATTTGCAATTAATAAGTCAGACTTCATTAATTCATAGTACACTGGAAGTAATTCAATAGATTCAGAATCTGTAAAGTCCAAACAAAAATCAAGCTGATAAACAACACCAACAACAGAAGGTATCTTAATACGTCCTCGTTTTTGCTTGTCTTCAGCCCATTTTAAAGCTCTTGTATAATTATTTTCCCAGACATAAAATCCGTTACCTAACCAGTCAAATTTTTCTTGACTCTTTTTAACTTTATCTGGATTAGAAACCAAATCATTCCTTACAGAAAGATCACAACCATGAAATCCAATTGTTAAATTTGGTCTTTTCCGGTACATTATTCTACATTAGCAAATACCTTATCTAAATTTTTCAGGTGTGCAGTAAAATTTTCTCCCTTGGTTAGAATTTTGGCAGATTGAAGCGAAGCAACAACATTTGTTCTTTCTTTCTTTTCAGATTTAATCTTTTTAGCCAGTGCTCTCAATAATTTTAGTTGCTTCTCTTCCATATTTTTAAATTTAAATCTGTAATACAAAGATAGTGAAAAGTTAAATGTTTTCGTGATTATATACGAAAAAATAAAAACAATGGTATATTGCACCATTGTTTTTCGGGGCTTGTGTATAATATTACCTTTTAACGCAACAGTTCCCTATGCCTTCATTATATGCCTTCATTATCTGAGCTTTTATCTGCTCTTGTTGAGGTTTGCTTTATGTTTCTTAGTCATACTTAATGCTACTTTAGATGAAATTTTTAGAAATTCTGTCTTTATCCTCAATTTCCTTTTTCGATTTGTGAAATAACTCAATTAAAACTATTCTGTTTTCATGTTCAAAATGAGCATATATCAATCTAAATCCAGAATTCACACCTTTACCTTTAAAAGACTTACTTGCAATTTTTTTAACTTTTATTACACAAGTTTCAATTCCCAGGTTATCAATCCTAAAACTAAACGGAGGTCTTTCATTCGGACTTACAGACAGAACTTTCTTAACAACTTCTATATCTTCAGGTAATGTCCTGTATTTCTTAGAAAGCTTCTTTAAGTCCTTCTTATATTCCTCTAATTCCTCAATTTTCATTGCTCATTAATATCGTCATTGTAAGTCCTGGCTGAATACGGATACTCCCAGTAAAATGCAAGCTCATAGTCAATGACTTCTCCATCTTTTGTGGCCAGCCAGGGCATATCTTTATGAGAATAATCGCTAATTGCTGACGCTGACCAGTCTGAAAATTGTTCAATCACCTTGTCAAGAATATCTTTCTCACTTGCCTTCAAACTAATTAAATTTGGTTTTGTCAGCGGAATATACCTTGTTTGTGGATAACCATGGTATTCCGTTTTAAACCTTTTAATCATTTTACTCGCTATCATCTGTTTTATAATTGAATCAAGTTTTTGAGGTACAGGCCCAAAGGGTAGTTTTCTATATTCAGCACCTGTTAAATGTTCTTCGTATATCTCATAATAATTGAAATCAGAAAAATATAACAGTTTGTATAAGAGAGTTTCTCCAATGTTTGGTTTGCCAGCACATTTTTCAAGGATATATAACAGTATATCTTTAAACTTATCAATCTTTAAATTGGGAATTGATATCCTTAATTCCCGGCTATCTAAAGTATTCGATGGAGTAAAATTTATATCCTCAGTTGCAAAATCCTCCGATAACAATTTATCAATTGAAACAGAGAGGTTATCAGCAATCTTTTTAAGTTCGATTACCGATACATTTCTGTTTCCCAGTTCAATCTGTGTTAATGATGGTCTTGAAATTTCCAGTAATTTAGCAAGCTCATCCTGAGAATATCCTTTTAGCTTTCGAAGTTCAGCTATTCTACTTCCCAATTCTTTTTGAGTTATTGTTTTCATTTTCATATCGTTTTCAACACAAAAATATGAAATGTTTTAATATAAAACCAAACAATGTTTGTTTTTCTTACAACGGTTTCTAATCACAGTTTGTCCATTCACAGGCCCTTCTTTATCAATCCGCCGCGTAATCGAAATCTATTTCCAATATAAACCATACGGATACGGCGTAACGAGGTGGCTTTTGCAATTCCTCCAATTCCTCTATATCTTTTACATCTTCTAAATCCTCTACAACCTCTTCATCTTCTATATCCTCTTTATCCTCTACATCCTCTACATCCTCTACATCCTCTACAACCTCTACATCCTCTACAACCTCTACAACCTCTACAACCTCTACAACCTCTACATCCTCTACAACCTCTTCATCCTCTACAACCAACTCATGATCGGCATGAACAACATGTCCGCGCCAGACGGTTATTCCTGATAAATCAGCTATCAGCGATTGACAGTTAATGTTTTAATATAGCTTTCCGGAGTTAGTACTCCTA
>DASQZP010000307.1:0-7626 GCA_035638655.1 Bacteroidales bacterium | reverse complement strand
TTCCTCCTGTTGGCCCTCTTCAAGAACAGGATTTTCCTCCAGTTCTTTTTTTATACGTTGTTCGAGCTGCATGGTAGGTATTTCCAGCAGCTTGATCGTCTGGATCTGCTGAGGGGAGAGTTTTTGTAGTCATTTCTGCTGTAAACGTTGCTTTAACATGTAAAAAGTATTGAATGATACTTATTAAAATTCAGCATTATGCGGTGTTCTTGGAAAAGGAATCACATCTCTGATGTTGCTCATTCCGGTAACAAACAAAATGAGTCTTTCAAAACCCAGTCCGAACCCACTGTGCGGCGCTGTGCCAAATTTACGTGTTTCAAGGTACCACCAGAGATCTTTTTCTGGTATATTAAGCTCTTTTACACGGTTACTTAATTTATCATAATTTTCCTCGCGTTGAGATCCTCCGATTATTTCTCCGATTTTGGGAAACAAAACATCCATAGCCCTGACGGTTTTGCCATCATCATTCTGTTTCATGTAGAAAGCTTTAATATCCGCGGGATAATCAGTAAGTATCACAGGCTTTTTGGCGTGTTTTTCCACGAGGTAGCGTTCATGTTCACTCTGTAGGTCAACCCCCCAGCTGACGGGAAATTCAAATTTTTGTTCTGATTTCATTAAAATATCAATGGCTTTGGTATAGGTCATGCGAACAAAGCTATTGTCTACTATTGAATGCAATCTTGCAATCAGCTCATTGTCATACATCTTGTTGAGGAACTCCAGATCATCCAGGCAATTATCCAGTGTATAATTAATGAGATATTTAAGAAAATCTTCTGCCAGATCCATGTCATCCGTAATATCACAGAAAGCCATTTCCGGTTCAATCATCCAGAATTCTGCCAGGTGCCTGGGTGTGTTGGAGTTCTCGGCACGAAATGTTGGACCGAAAGTATATACTTCTGATAAGGCCAGCGCACCTAATTCAGCCTCCAGCTGACCTGATACAGTAAGGTTGGTTACCTTTCCAAAAAAGTCCTCTCCATAGTTAATTGATTGATCTTCATTAAGAGGCAGGTTTGTTGGATCGAGTGTGGTAACGCGGAACATTTCCCCCGCGCCTTCAGCATCAGAACCTGTGATAATGGGTGTATGCATATAATAAAACCCTCTGTCATTGAAAAACTTATGGATCCCGTAAGCCATGGCGTGCCTAATTCTGAGCACAGCACTAAATGTGTTGGTGCGCGGACGCAGGTGGGCAATTTCTCTGAGAAACTCGAGAGTGTGTCCTTTTTTCTGTAAAGGATATGTTTCTGCATCAGCCGTACCGTAGATATTAATTTCTTCTGCCTGAATTTCTACAGATTGACCTTTTCCAAGTGACTCTGCCAGCTTACCATTTACTGAAATACAGGAACCTGTGGTAATTTGTTTAAGTAAATTTTCATCAAAAGATGCAACTTCAACCACAATTTGTATATTATGTATAATTGAACCGTCATTAAGGGCAATGAATGCAACATTTTTATTTCCCCTGCGGGTTCTTACCCATCCTTTAACATTTACCTGTTTGCCAAAGTCTGTAATTTTCAGCAAATCTTTTACCTTAGTCCTTCTCAGTTGTTCCATGTAATTTTTAATCCTTTATTTTTGCGTGTATTTCTTTAATTCAGTACAAAAATACAATTTTTGGTGTGATTTGGTACAACTTTTGTATTTATAATTGGTTGACCATTTTTATTATAAAAAATGTCTTATTCACAACAGAATATCTCTGTCTGATTATCGTTATACTCAAAAATATTCTTTTAATTTTGATGATTATTCTCTGTAAACATAGCATTTAGGTCGCAGAGAATTCCATCCGGTTTAATAGCAGTAAGTGATAATATGAATAATATAAAAGATAAACCAACCATTATTGTTCCCTGGGACTTTACCTCTGTTGCGCATTTCGCTTCAGATCATGCATTCCAGATAGGGAAACACCTGAATAAGGATATTTGTTTACTACATGTGATCCCGCGTGGAAGCAGTCCGCAAAAACGCGCTGTTGCCATGCAAAGTATTAAGCGGGATGCACAGCGAAATGCTGAAAGGTACAATATCAGAGTTCGGGGGGTTGTCCGTGAAGGAACTATTTTCTCTACTATTTCAAGTTTCGCCGAAGATGAAAACGCGGCAATGATCATCATGGGTACTCATGGTATTAAGGGCATGCAAAAAGTAACAGGCAGTTGGGCACTAAAAGTGATTGCGGGTTCCCAGGTACCTTTTATTGTCATTCAGGATAAACCTCTTGAAAAAGAAAAATTTACCAACATCGTTTTTCCGGTCGATTTTAAAAGTGAAAACAAGGAAAAACTTTACTGGGCTATTTTTCTTGGTAAATATTTTAATTCCAGGATTCATCTTTATGTCAAGAATTTTTCTGACAGGTCATTGCAGAAAAAGGTGAACACCAACCTGAATTTTGCAATTAAGTTTCTGATTCAGAACAACCTGGAATATCATATAACCGAAGCGCCAAAAAAACATAGTTTTTATGAGGAAACCATTGCATACGCCCAACAAATCAGCGCGGATCTGATCCTTATTACAACAACCAGGCATCTTTATTTTGGGGATTATCTGCTCGGTGCCCCTGAACAACAGCTTATTGCCAACAATGCCAGAATACCGGTAATGTGTGTAAATCCCAAGGCAAACTTTGCCAGGTCAGGCCAGTTTATGTATGGATAATACGAAGAATCCGGTGAGTTTCACCGGATTTTGTATCATTCAATGCTTTCTTCATCCTCTTCCGCCAGTTTCAGGTCAAGTTGTTTTTTTGCCAGGTTAGTGCGCCAGATCATTACACGGATGTCGTCTCCCAGCTGGAAAACTTTTTTCTTATGACGACCCACTAACTGGTAATTTTCTTCATCCAACTCGTAAAAATCATCATCCAGCTCTCGTATCGGGATCAATCCTTCACATTTGTTTTCCGTTATTTCAACAAAAATACCCCATTCGGTTACCCCTGATATTACTCCATCGAATTCCTGGCCGGTTTTATCACTCATAAACTCCACCTGCTTATATTTGATAGAAGCCCTTTCAGCTTCTACTGCTCTTTTTTCCATATCGGAGGCGTGACGACACATTTTTTCATATTTTGCGGTGTTTTTTGAATCGCCATTGTTTAAATAATGATAGAGTAACCGGTGTACCAGCATATCCGGGTATCTGCGGATAGGAGATGTAAAATGTGTATAACTATCAAATGCCAGTCCGTAGTGACCGATATTTTGTGTTGAATATACGGCTTTTGCCATTGAACGAATAGCCAGCGTTTCAATTATATTCTGTTCCTTTTTTCCTCTTACTTCAGTAAGCAAATCGTTAATGCTCTTGCTGATTTGTTTTTTGGAGGAGGTATTCAGTCTGTAACCAAAACGGGTTACAAAATGTGAAAATGCATTCAGCTTCTCTTCATCAGGCTTATCATGTATCCTGTAGACAAAAGTTTTAGGTTTGTTGCCCTCTTTCTTTTTGCCGACAAATTCTGCTACTTTCTTATTGGCAAGCAGCATGAATTCTTCAATTAGTTCATTTGATTCTTTAATTTCCTTAAAATAGGCTCTCAGAGGACGCCCTTCATCATCAATATCAAATTTTACTTCTGATCGCTCAAAAGCCATGGATCCGTTTTCAAAGCGCTGACTGCGGAGTTGCCGTGCCAGTTTATTAAGTGAAAGAATCTCCTGGTTCATGTCTCCCTCACCTGTTTCAATTACCTGTTGTGCTTCTTCGTAAGTAAATCTTCTTTTGGAAAGGATGACGGTTTTTCCAAACCACTGGTTTTTCAGTTCAGCATTATCTGTAAATTCAAAAACCGCTGAGAAACACAATTTTTCTTCATTAGGTCTTAGCGAGCAGATATTATTCGATAATCGTTCAGGGAGCATCGGTACTACACGGTCGACAAGATAAACAGAGGTTCCTCTTTCCCTGGCTTCGTAATCGAGTATGCTTTTGGAACGCACATAGTGGCTTACATCTGCAATATGTACCCCGACTTCCAGGTTCCCGTTTTTCAGTTTTTTGACAGATAAAGCATCGTCAAAATCTTTTGCGTCAGCCGGATCAATGGTAAAAGTGGGAACATCCCTGAAATCCCGGCGTCCTTCAAGGTCTTCATCGGTAATGTTGTCACTGATAAGTTTTGATGCAGCTTCTACTTCCTCAGAGAAATGATAAGGCAGTTCAAACTCCGCCAGAATAGCATGCATTTCTACTTCGTTGTTTCCGGGAAAGCCCAGCACCTGTGTAATTTCACCAAAAGGATTTTTAGCATGCCTTGGCCAGTCGGTAATGCGGGCAATTGCTTTTTGGCCGTGTTTTGCATCATTGAGTTTGTCAAGCGGAATGAATAAATCGTAGGGCATCTGGTTGCCATCAGGCACCAGAAAGGCAAAATTAGGCTGTAACTCAATACTGCCAACAAAGGTTTTGCGGGCTCTTTCCAGAATTTCAACAACTTCTCCCTCAATATTTTTCTTTTTACTTCTTGCAAAAAGATATACCTTAACTGTGTCTCCGTGAAGTGCATGATGCAGATTATTCTGCGATACAAATACATCTTCTGCCAGGGCATCTGATTTGATAAAGCCATATCCGCCTTTTGTAAGCTCTACGTTTCCGATGATGTATCCGCCTTTTGACTTCAGCTTAAATTTTCCTGAATAAACTTCTTTCAGATTATCGTTTTGTACCAGTTCGGCTAAAATTGTATTTATAAGTGATCTGGTGCTTTTATCTTTAATATTTAACAACTTGGCAAGTTGTTTATAATTGTATTCCCGGGTGGGATTGTTGCTGAAAACACTAAGGATTGAACTGGTTAATGATTGTTTGTTCAGATTATCCTCTTTTCCCCTTTTCTTCCTGCTCGTTTTTTTTGGCATTTTATGTTATTAATGAATTTCTAAATTGAATATAGTTTATCCTTTATTAATGGAATTAAACTAATTTTGTTTTGTTATCTCGTACTAACACGAAGGTAGATAAATATGTTTTATGTTGAGCGGAAATCATTCATTATTATCTTTTTTTTGCCTGCAGATCCCAGCGTTTATTTACCGGAAAAAATAACAGGAGCAATGATTATTAAGAAATATAAAACAGGTATAGTCCTTAGTGGAGGCGCGGCCCGCGGATTTGCTCATGTAGGAGTATTGAAAGCTTTGAATGAAGCGGGTATCTATCCGGATGTAATCTCCGGAGTAAGTGCCGGGGCTATTGTCGGCAGTTTATATGCAGATGGTTACAAACCGGATGAAATTATTGAAATATTCGGAGAGAAAAAGATGTTTAATTTCATCAGGCTGGCTATCCCCAATAGTGGACTTGCAAGAATTACCGGTATGGAAGAGGTGATGCGGGAACATCTCAGGGCTAAGAAATTTCAGGATTTGGAAATTCCTTTTTTCGTTGCTGCTACAAATTATAATAAGGGAGAGATTGAATATTTTAATGAAGGAGAATTACTACCCCGGATTATTGCATCAGCCAGTATTCCGGTCTTGTTCGCACCTGTAAAAATAGGTGATTACTCGTATGTGGACGGAGGAGTAATTGATAATATGCCTCTTGAACCATTAAAGGGCAAATGCAGAAAAATTATCGGGGTACATGTGAATCCTACAGGTTATACGGATGAAGCTGAAGGAATCATGAAAATTGCTGTCCGTAGTTTTCACCTGAGTGTTTCTGCTGAAATTAATAATAAGATCAACTCATTTAATCCCTATATTGAACCTGAGAAATTACGCAATTACGGATTGCTTGATGTCGGGCATGGCCGGGAGATGTTTCAGATCGGGTATGAAAAAGCAAAGGAGGTTATTTCTGAAAAGACAAATATCAGGAAAAGAAATAATCAGACGCAGGGAAAGTGATTTTATTTGTTGTAAGATTATAGAAGAATAAATTACTCATAAAGGATCCAAACCGATTCTTTCCCTTTAATTCCCCTGATATGTTTCATAGCTGAAAGGGCTTCTTTTTTTAGAGTAAAGGAGTCCAGCACAACCCGGTAAAAGTTGTTTTCCCCCTCGTAAATCTTTGCAGCATATCCTTCATTTGTAAGTTCTTTCACAAGAATCTGCGCATTATCAAAATTTTTAAAGCTGCCTGCAACCAGATAATAGCGGTAATTTTTATTGTCAGCAACGAGTGTATGATTTCTCTCTTGTTTTTCAGTTTCCTTTACGGATGCTTTTTGTTCTTTACCTCCCAGTGCTGGTTTTAAGGCCTCTTCTTTTTGTGTAAGTTCATCCAGCTTTTTCTCAATCCTGGAGAGAGAGTCCTTCATTTTGTTATCCTGATCTTCATTCTGAAGGAATTTATCGGTCTCCTTGTAAATATTTTTTACTGTTGGTTGGCCAGGAATAAATGAAGTCTTTAAATAACCGGTAAAGTAAGCAATTAATGCAACCGTAATTATCAGTATAATACTGGTAGCAGTATAGATTAATGATTTGTTTCTGTGTTTTTCAGGCTTATTTTTTGTTTGTGGTTCAGCAGCTTGTTTCTTGAACGCGGGCGTGTGTTTTTTAAGTGGTGAAACAGCGATTTCATCCAACCCAAATGCATCAGCAAGAAAATTGCTGGTATGATGTGGTTCAAATATAATTTTTTTATGTATATCCTTTGAGAGGTATCCGATATCAACAAGGTGAACTTTCTCTCCACGATCTAATTTTTCCAGAAGATCATCAGTGTAATTTTTTATAAGAGATTGGCTTTCTTCATATGAAATATTCTTCGACAGGGCAATTTTCTTAATCAGAATATCATTGTCTTCATCATGTGATTTGCTGAATTGCAGAATTTTGGCAGGAGGAGAAAAAGTATTATCTACAGGATTTTTACCAGCTGGTTTATATGTAGTTAAAAAAGACCCTAATCCTTTAACGGATACAATATCATGGGTAAATAATAATTCTCTGATATATTTGCTGATGTCCTCCATTATCATTATTTAACTGAACAAAAGTAATAAAAATTCATATACAAGATTCCTGAAGCACCTGAGCGAATAATCATTTTAAATTTAATTTTTGTCTTGACAATTCAAAACTGGATACGTTTATCTGCAACTTTATACAAAAAAGGACGTACCGTTATATTTTTTAGAGGGGATTTAACTAACTTCGCCTGATATTTAAAATTTCCTTAGTGCGTATGAGAGAGATCAGAATGGTTGATCTTCACAGCCAGTATTTAAAAATCAAACCGGAAGTAGACAACGCCATTCAAAGCGTAATGGATTCTACTGCCTTTATTAATGGTCCTGAAGTAAAAGCCTTTGCTATTGAAATGGCAAACTACCTTGGTGTTAAACATGTTGTTCCCTGCGGAAACGGGACTGATGCCCTTCAAGTTGCCATGATGGCTCATAATCTGAAACCGGGTGATGAGGTAATTACTTCGGATTTTACGTTTATTGCAACGGTTGAGGTAATTGGTTTATTAGGGCTTAAACCGGTACTGGTAGATGTGGATCCTCAGACTTTTAATCTGGATCCGGAAGCTGTCAGAAAAGCTATTACTCCCAAAACAAAAGCCATTGTGCCTGTTCATCTTTTTGGTCAACCGGCACACATGGATTCCATCATGCAGATTGCA
>DASQZP010000306.1:0-2037 GCA_035638655.1 Bacteroidales bacterium | reverse complement strand
GATATCTATTACATGCACGAATGGGACGGGCTAACTCCAATGGAGGAGATGCTGGAAACACTCGACACACTTGTTAAACAAGGAAAAATACGGTATATCGGCTGCTCCAATTTTTCTGCCTGGCACCTGATGAAGGCCCTTGGTGTTAGTAACGAGCACCATTACCAACGGTTTGTAACCCAGCAGATCCATTATACGCTGGAAGCCAGGGAAGCGGAATATGAACTGCTGCCCATTGCGGTCGACCAGGGCGTGGGTGTGCTGGCCTGGAGTCCGCTGGCCGGTGGATTACTGACAGGGAAATATACCCGGGACAAAAAACCGGAAGGGGTTACCCGCATGAGCGAAGGCTGGACCGAACCACCGGTTCGTGACGAAGAGCGGCTCTGGAATATCGTAGATACCATCATCAACATCGGCAAACAACACAATGTATCACCGGCACAGGTTTCCCTCGCCTGGCTCCTCACCCGACCTGGAGTATCTTCAGTGGTAATAGGTGGCAGAAAGATTGAACAGATAGAAGATAATCTTAGTGCTGCAAGTCTGAAGCTTACCAGCGAAGAAATTAAACGACTGAATAAGGTAAGTGCTATACCTGTCATTTACCCCTACTGGCACCAGGAAATTTTTGCAAAAGAAGGCTTTAATGCAGGTGAGAGGGCGCTGCATGAAGACCGGGAATAGTTCGATTATTTATTCATTAACTGCCGCAAGCATCTGCTTGTGCCTAATGAAGGTCCAGGCAGATGATCCGATGGGTATCGGATGAACCAGTTGGTGGTTGCACCCTATGAAACCTGGCGCAAGTATCCACTATTCACTGGCGCGCCTGCCTACCTGAGTAGTCAGGCAGGCATTTGCAATGCGTGTCTCTGTCGCTTTTCTTCCTATTACAAAGATATGAGTCTCCGAACTTGTGGATTTTTCCGCTGCGATAAGTCTCTGGACTTGTGGCACTTCTTGAATGACAGTTATTCCGTCAATCCTTCTCTGAACATTTTACAGCATTTTTATTTCGTTATTTCAATTATTTTATTTTACTTTGTTTTTCAAAGTACTTTTAATATG
Source organism: Bacteroidales bacterium (assembly GCA_035638655.1). Classification (GTDB taxonomy): domain Bacteria; phylum Bacteroidota; class Bacteroidia; order Bacteroidales; family DASQZP01; genus DASQZP01. The sequence continues at coordinate 966 of DASQZP010000306.1, read as the reverse complement.
AAGACAAAAGAAGATACCTTACAAGAGCTTGCAGAGATCAGGAAGCTGATGGAAAAATCAAGCCGTTTTATGTCTCTCAGTGGTTTATCCGGAATTTTTGCAGGCATCTTTGCACTGGCAGGAGCAACAATTGCCTATCTGCAACTTGGGTACCATGAACGTTTCTTCAATCCCCCGGCATATTTCGGCAACTGCTTTTACAGGCCACTGCAAAGCATGATGAATTTCTTTATTTTTGATGCCGGAATAGTGCTGGTGCTGGCACTTGGCGCAGCCTTCTTCTTCTCCTACCGGAAAGCAAAAAGAGCCGGGGCAGGTTTTTTCGACAAAACAGCCCGCAGGCTGGCCGTTCATCTGTTTCTCCCGCTGATTGCCGGTGGTATCTTTTGCATAGCACTGATCTTTTACCACCTGGTTTTCCTGATCGGACCCGCCACACTTATCTTTTACGGACTGGCCCTGATCAATGGCAGCAAATATTCCTTCAATGAGTTAAAAATGCTTGGACTTTCCCAGCTTTTGCTGGGCTCAATAGCGCTCTTTCTGCCGGGTTACACAATCTTTTTCTGGGCATTTGGATTCGGAGTCCTGCATATAGTTTACGGAAGTGTGATGTATTACAGGTATGAACGATGAAAGGTATAATTTCAAAACTAAACAAACAATTCGAAAACCGGATCCGGCTGGGTATCATGTCAGTACTGATGGTAAATGAAAAGGTTGATTTTAACTCCCTGAAAGAAATGTTGGGGGTTACTGACGGAAATCTGGCCAGTCATCTCAATAGTCTGGAAAAACATCAGCTTATTGAAGTACATAAAGAATTTGTAGGGCGAAAACCAAAAACTACCTACAGGGCAACAGTTTCGGGTCGCAAGGCTTTTCAGGACCACCTAGATAATTTAGAGAAACTTCTCAGGCAACAATAATTTTTTTAACTATTTACTTTGTTTTTCAAAGTACTTT
>DASQZP010000305.1:0-2838 GCA_035638655.1 Bacteroidales bacterium | reverse complement strand
AAGCACACTGGAAAGAGCAAGCCATCCCACAGGATTAGACAGAAGTGCCAAACTCACTGCCGCAGCTCCAATTAGTCCCCATGTACAGGAACTACTCCAACTGCCTCCTTGCAACTTCTCCATTTCTTCAAATGACAACTTTTTTGTTTCCATAATTTATTAGTCTTAAGTTAATAAATTAATTTATCATTCTAAAGTTACAATGCCATTCAACCGGATACAAGAAAACTGAGCAAAGATTTCGTGAACGGGCAAAAAAACCTTCCTGGTAGTAATTATTTACCTGTACCTGAAAAAGTTCCAGGCTTGAAAAGGTTTATTAATACCTGATGGTTATATCTTGTAACGTCTATTAATCAGGGATATTTTTTTCGTTAAAGAATAAGCGTTATGAGCAGTTTTCCTGATACCAATTTATTTTGAACTTATGAGAATATTATCCAATATCTCACTATTCTTTCAGCTTTTTCATGTTCTACTCTCTGATAAGCAAATTTGCAATTAGGTAACAAATGCCTACCCCTGTCCATCCATAAGCTTTCACTTTTTCGGAATTTTCAATGGTCCGCACCAATCATCTATCATGTAATTATCAATATAATTGCACATTAAATTTATTTAACCCATATCAATATTATTCAGTTTTGAAAAACAGATATACCATAAAAATTAAAGACAAAACCGAGATAGCAATCCAGATTCCCTTTATCATTGCCGGATTAAACTGAATCTGAGAACCAATGAGACCGGCAAAATTAAGTATGGCAAATACAAGAAATGGATATTTGCTGTTTTTCCTTTTCATATTACCTCCCATCCGCAGCTAAAAATGATAAAAAATCGGGAAGCCCAGTAAAAATAATGCTTACAAGGCTTGCCCTATTAAATATTTTTCACTTAATTACGTGAAAAACATCGTCGCGGATGAAAAGTACATATTCTTCTTCAAAAATCAATTCATTTGGCGTAATAAATTTCGCTGATTCAATAATTTCTAACCTTGGAGTTTTCATAACAATAGATCAAGTATCTTATAACAGGGGTGTTATGACTAAATATACGTATAGTGATTTTTTTCGGTCATTTTTTCTAATGGCCCTTTGTGGTGGAGAATGTGCCGAAGAAATTAGTGAACACCTTCGCAAAGGGTTATCTCAAGTGAAAGGTTTTGGTGTTTGTTCTGCTGACGCACTGTTAAGGATGCAAAAAGAACTTGCCACAAATAAAGAAACTTATATCTCAGATACAGGTATCTCTCATGAATTCACCGTAAATCTGGCAATGAACAATTTGATGGTTAAACTTTTGGTGCAATCCCGACAATTGAATCCCGGACAATAATGAATATGTATTTGATTAAGATAACCAGTTTATACCTACCGAAAAATACGACTCTAAACGCAGTTATAAAAAAGCTGATGGCTACTTCCCCGGAATAGCTTTAATAAACAACCATCCGGTATACATCGAAAATCGTAACGAAAATAGTAATGTAAAGTACCGGCAATCTGAAACATTATCACGCGCATACAGTTTACTGGCAGATCATGCAATAAAAGTGAAGCATAGCCGGATGGACTGTGGATCGTTTGACCGTATTGTCATTCCTGTAGTAGAAGCTAACAGTGAATACTTTTAAATCCGGGCACAACGATGTGAAAACCTGTTGAGTCAAATTAAACAAATCAGTTAACCCTATGGATGTTGAAAAAATCCTTCCTTGGGGGCACACGATGGTAAGTAATGTAAAAAGAATATTACTGGGAATACAACCATATAATCTCAAAAAGTATATGCAAGATTACTTAGATTAATTTTGTTATAAAGTCAACAGAAGATATTTTGGGGAGAATGTATTCGATAGATTGTTAGTCTCTTGTGTAACTAACAATTACAAAAATTATATTCATGATTCCCGATAGTCATATTTAATTATTTGCTGAAACTCAGCCAATAGAAAAGCAACAGGTTGACTGGAAAAAACAACAAAAAACGATATAGGAAAAAATTGTTTTTAAAGCAATAGTTGATCGGTTTCAGCTCGTTGGTAAAATGAACAGATAATTTATTATATTTAACTCTGACAGGTAAATAATATGAAACATAATTAGCAATAAAAATAACTAAAGATAGCAGAAAGAGCAGTTGATTTACTGAAAGTAATGCCAGCAGGAAGATCATGCTGGTAGCCACAACAAGCCATTTATTGATGACATTTTCATTGTGCAATATTTTTGAAAAATAGGGCATCCATGCATAAAGTTCAAAAAGCAAAGTTGAAATTAAAAGAAAAAAATAAGTATCCCGGGCATCATAAAGTATTGCAAAAGACAGTATAGCCAGGCTACTAAAAAATGTTACGATCAATCGAGTTCTTATTGGCAAAATTCTTTTTTGTCCATTCATATCACTAAAGCTTTTAAAAATGATCAGGTCATTATTATTGATCTGATCAAATTACAATTAAGTAAATGCACATAATAAACCAGTTACGGTTGCTGGTGAAGATAATACTGTTGTTGCTCCCAATATACCCCATGCAAGACCGCCTGTAGCAACACCGAGCATTGCAAATCCGGCAATAGCTCCAATTCCACCTATAACAGCAACTGTTTTATTCACGGCAGGAGAACACCCCCCTCCCTCAACACCTTCCATTTCATCAAAAGACAACTTTTTTGTTTCCATAATTAAATAGTTTTAAATTAATGTATAAGTTTATCACTATAAAATTAGGATACCCTAAAACAAAATTCAAGATGTTGAGGTACAAATACTATGAACGGGTAATAAAATTTATTTATCACATTGATATTTAATGAACTAATCTATATCTTT
>DASQZP010000304.1:0-6243 GCA_035638655.1 Bacteroidales bacterium | reverse complement strand
CCCCTGGCAAGCTGATGGTCGATTACCCACTTCCCGGTTTTAATCGCAGGCTTTGTTCGATAAGCGGCAAAACTTTCACTCATAGCCAGGGGCTTTCCGTAAAGATGAGCAGCAGAGGAAGCCAGTTTGGGAAAATCGGCGACAGTACCCGGCCATATCTGGTTCCAGATAGCATCTACCCCGGGAATCTGCACATCACGCATATCTCTGAAAAAGCTACCTTCACTTCTGACCAGCTGCATCAGTTTATCTTCGTGATTAAGATGTACCATATATGCAACCCCATGTTCAGCACACCAGTCTCCCAGTACTCCGAAAAAGTTATCAGCAAACAATTGAGACCATACATCCCGGTAATCCGCTTTTGCCTTCATCATTTGTGAGGTTGGTTTTTTCACAAAAAATGAGGCAAGCCAGGGGCTGATGTCATATCCTTTTTTCTCCCTGAAGATCTCAGTGATACCGGGAGTCCAGGGAATAAAACCATAATCAGGTTCATCACCTCTGAAACCAAGCAGGGTCTTACCAAATTCCCCTGCCATTTCTTCAAAATATTTTGTGTGGGTAAAATCAATAAACTGACGGGTGGCAACCGGATTCAAGTAATCACAAAGAGAGTTGGTTGTGTCTTTACCTCCTGTGGGATTATTAGCTGCCCGGGTGACTGAGGTTTTAAAACGGTGCAGGGCGAGCAAAAGAGTAACAGGATGATCAGGTGCAGTATAATCCAGCCGGTGGCCGGAAATATCTACTTCATGGGCCAACCCGGATTTTAGATTTACAGCTACCGCACTAACAACTGATGCATGGAGGTTGCGATGCACCGATTCGCCAGGAGAAAGCTTAATTCTGCCTCCGCGCAGCAAACCCTGCATTCGCAGATCCGGCCGTTCACTGCTGAATTTACCGCCGGCAAACCCGCTGGGATATTTTCCCTCATCAATCAGCCATACTTTCATATCACGTTTGCCAGCCTCCTGAACAGCATAATGAATCAGTTTGAACCATCCTTCTGACAAATAAGGATGCCGCATATGGTATCCCGCTTCTATTGTAACAGACCTGAATCCCATTTTTAGTATCCTGTCTAGATCATTGTCTATTACAGTACTGTCAACCGGCCCATTCCATCCCCATAAAAGGTTAGGACCGTACTCCGGCCCGGGATTATTATAGTTTTGAAGAATTTCCTGTACTCCGGTATGGTGAATTTCTGACCAAAATTGAGCATTAGCAAGAAATGAAAAGCTAATAAAAAAAACAAATACAGGAAAATACTTCTTCATCATTTTCTGATTTTTTTAAGATACCAGATTATTATTTCATCTGCTGGTCAAAAGAAACCTTTTCCATTGGCACAAGAGATACCGGACCCTGCAGGCCGGAAGGCACTGGAGACCAGTCAACGGCTGTAAATAATCCATCTTTCCCCCGGTCTTTTGCATCATGAGGCGGAAAATTCACATTGTAGAACTTCTCATAATTTATGTTATTCCGGTCCATCCATGCAATTCTGTTGGCCATCAGGTTTGACACATAAACTTCAAGCTTATTGTTTTCCTTAAGCTGCTCAGCGGACAGTGTAAAAGTGTAAGGATAATGTATCCGGGTGCCTATTTCTTCTCCGTTAAGTACAACACGTGCACTTTCATGTACTATCCCCAGATCAAGCACATAACGAGAGGCGAGGTTACCTGGTTTGTTGAATTCAATTGAATAATCGGCCGTACCTGAAAAATCATTATACCAGTCTCCGCTTATGTCAGTCCAGTTAACCGGTTCACGCGAAGTATAGGCTGCAGGCATTTCAGGGCCACCTGTTACAAATTTTATATTCCATTCATCCAGAAGCCGGATTGAATCGCCGGATTGTTGAAAAATCGGATAATCTGTACCTTTGTATGCACCATTAAAAGTCCTGAGAATACAGGTTTCTCCCGGGCTCAGTTGAAGGTATACCTCTGTTTTACCATTGTTGTTTTTCCGCAGTTGTGCCATACCCTTTTCCAGGCTCATGGGATTAAAAAGAGCGGCTGATGATGCATTGGCCTGAACAGTAACCCATGACTTGAAAGGTGCCTGATTGCTGTTTTTAATGAAATAAGTGGTCCCATCATTAGTTTTCTTCCTGATATATTGCAAGCCATAACCATTCATTGGTTCTGGTTTTACACCTGCAAACGTAAGCAAATCATTCAATCCGGAACCAACGACAACCGTACCTTTGCCAATGCCGGCAATTTGCAGACCAGTAGCTTCATCCTTTGCAAATTGTAATTTTCCTGTCAGTGCTTTAAGTTGGGTCCGCCTTTCAGCAAGATCATTATACCCGGGTACATCTTCAGGTAAATTATTTGTAAAAATAATGGTAGCACCGTTTTGGGCAAGTTCCATTAATTGTTTCATAGTAGCAAGAGGAATATAATGAACTGCGGGAATAACAATGGTTTTATAAGTGCTTTTTCCGGTAGAAAGAGTACGTTTCCCTGCTTTCAGATCCATAATCTGTCTGTCAGAAATATAATCGAAAGAATAACCGTTTTCCTGCAGATTGACAGCAGTTCCCTGATAAGGGAATGTCTTGTTTCGTGGTCCGTCACCTGAGAAATGTTCAAGCATTGAGCGGCCGGGATCTGCTATCCTGTCATAAAAAGGAAAATAGAGGAGTACATCATTATCAGGATTGCCTGTTTGTAAAAACGACTGGCATCTGGTTACATAATCATTGAGTTTTGAAAAATCACTCCAGAAAGAATTATCAGGCTGAAAATGGACAGCTGCATAAAACATCCAGCCAGGCCATTTATCATTCTGCGGAGAATAGGCGGTCCCATGGTAAAAGATATGGTTTACTCCCCCGAGGAAATAACGATCAAGTGCATCTTTAACATCTCCAAGGGTTGAACTGAAATGTTCATTTAGCCAGGTAGCAGATTCTGAGGATGTGAGTTGTTTACCGGTCACATTGGAAGCAGAAGAAGCAAATTTAATTTTGTAAATATTAGTTCCTTCGGTTTCCGGTATCGTACTGGCAGCATAAAGGTCAAGAATATTTGCCGGGGAACCATGTGCCTGATTTCTTATTATTGCGCTCTTCTTTTCAGCCCACTGTTTCCATGTTTTTGTGAAATTATCGAGTAACAGGGCAGAAATAACATCGCGAAAATCAGAAAGAACACGTATATGTTTTTCTGTTGTATCCTGGTTAAAGAGAGCAGGTAACTGTTCTCTCAGGTCATATCCCTTTCTGGATCTGAATTCACTGAAAAATTCAGGTGTCCAGTCTGCTTCTCCCATGGCATCATCAACTTCGTATGAATCGTTGAAAAAAGCTCTCAAATAGCTGATGTCATTCCCTTCAAATGCTGAATCGAATGCTGAAAGATAATGTTTAAGCGCTTTGGTTGAGAAATGATCGAGTACCAGGCCTTCTCCTCCGGGGGCAGCCCGTTCAACCATTTTACCATGCCAACCTTCAAAAAGTGCGTATAATGTCCATTCACCTGCAGGAGCAGTCCAGTTTAATATTCCATTTTTATCAACAGATTCGGTAAGATTCATCACTTCACCATTATCTGAATAAGCCATTAACGTTTGCAGCGGCATCGGATCAGGGAACCTGACCTGCGCGATAGCAAGAGCTTGCAGGTTTTTATTATCACGAATTGGACGCACTACCTCATCGATTTTAATTCGATGACCAATGGCACTGATATAAGGACGCTGAACAAGTTTTATTGTATCTTTCAGTTTTTCACCACCGGAAAGCTGATATTTCCGGTAAGTAATGTACTTGCTCTCGCTATCGGGGCCAATCCAGGGACCTCCAAACGGCCAGCCCGTTCCTGTAGCCATATCCACACCCATATCCAGTTTTTTTGCTTCATTAAGCGTAAAAACCAGATTATCCATCCATCGGGGTGATAAAAAATTGATGAACTGATCTTCATATCCTTTAACTCCGTATATGGGGGTTAATTCCAGCCCTCCCAAACCAGCCTTTTTATAAGTTTCCATTGCCGTGGTCAGGTCTTTCTGGTTTACAGCATTGCCCATCCACCACCAGCGGGTCCAGGGTTTGGTCTGGCGACTTACTGCAGGCCATTCAGTTGGTTCCGACGACGACTGACAAGTCGTAAACAACAATGGAACAGCCACCAGGGCCAGCATAAAAATTAAACGAATTCCTGAATGAAGTTTCATAGTTTAAAATTTTTAAAAGGGTTAGAATGATCAGAAGAAATCAATTTAAATTTTCACTGCATATGCCTGTGACGATCCGTCAAAATTTGCCCGGAAAATGATCCATTTGCCATCTGGAGAAAAATGAACATTGGGTTCCAGGTCATAATCATGATTTTTCATATTAACCAGTTTTTCAGAGCTCAGGCTGTCACCTTCCGGGTGAAAAAGATAAATCCACATGCCATCTTTTGCATGAGCAACCTGGGAGGAGTCTCCTCCGTCTCCGGCAAATAATTTTTCGTCCGGTGAAATGTTATAATGAATAGACCATTCATTTCTTTTAAGTGCATATTTCTTTTCTTTACCAGATTTCACATCTACCCCGGCCAGATAAAATGTTTTACCACGGGGCATTTGCAGGTCGAACCAGATTGTTTTACCGTCCGGACTAAAAAATTCATGTCCTGCAATTTCCATGTTCATTGTGCGCGTATGCATCTTTCTTACTTTACCTGTTGACAGATCAATAGTCCAGATGCGGTCAACCTTGTGCCATGGTCCTTCATGACAAAACATCAGCAAATTTGGATCGGTTGGTGAGAACTGCACATGATTCAACCAGGCGGTATCACTGAATACCTTTTTTAGTTCACCGGTTTCAATATTCAGTGTCATTAGTGTATGAGGCAATTTTGCTTCAAAGATTTTGGTGAAATAATCTCCTTTTTTCGGATTATTACGCAAGATTTCCATTTTTTCCGGGACACTGGTTACAAGAGCAAGCAATGTTTCATTTGCATTTAAAGTAGTAACACCACCCTGAATTGAATCGGGCAGTATTTTGATCAATCGTGCTTTATGACTATCGATATTTGTTTCAAATACACTATCACCACTTTGATAATAAACTGCACGGTGTTTTTTGCCCACAATCTCTCCATGAAGGAATCTGTTTTCGTGGGTAATCTGATCAATTTTTAAAGTGTTAAGATCCACATCAAATATTTGTCTTTTAAAACGCCCCCGGTAAACATTATCAGATGCTTTCTGCTCTGTGGTGCCATAGAATACCATTTTTGTACCTTTCTCACCCTTTGCAGGGATAAAAGGGTTATTGTGGAAGTAAAAACTCCGGTTGTTCCCTTCCCGGCGCGTCAGCCTGATTATTTCATGTCCGGTATCCTTGTCAATCCAGGCATTAGGCATAGGATGCTGTGATCCTGTTTCGATCACGGGCAACTTATGCCTGCTGCAGGAAATTGTCGCTCCTGCAGCAATAATGGCAATAAGAATCTTTTTATTCACAACAGTATTCTTTAAAGGTTAATTAAATAACTCAAATAGGGAATTATTTCCAGCTTTCTTTTGATTCCAGTTCGGCCATTGAGGGCTTCACCTTAGCAATGTCAAGTGATTCACGATAGAGCTTATTCAGGTCAGGTAATTGTATATCAGCACCTTTTCTAATGAAGAAGGGAGTTTTATAAAGCGGCACATCCACCGTTATATATTTGCCACCCTGGTATTCTTTATGAGTCCAGGCATCTATCCACGTTTCACCTGATGGCAGATAAAGTTTGTGTTCCTTAACGTCTGGTTTCCATACTGCTGAGACAAGAATATCAGGACCAAACTTATATGTTTGCCAGTCTTTCCAGGCCTCTGCCTGATTTGGATACTCAAGGAACAAAGGTCTAACGACAGGAGTACCATTCTCACTTGCAGTTTTAACCTGTTCTTTAATATACGGAACGAGCTGCATTCTGAGTTTGGCATACAGGCGCCAGGTAGCAATCAGGGCTGTGTCATAGTTTGGTTCATCAACGCTGTTCCAGAAACCACGGTCACGATTGGGCCCTACTTCCATGATGGGAGAAAAACAGCCGAAACCGAGCCAGCGCATTGTTGTTTCTCTTGTAAATATCCGGCTGTAACCACCAACATCTGATCCCCAGACTGGATATCCCATGACGGCACATCGTTGTACACCAATGATCACTGAGCGCAACCCTTCAGGCTGACCGCCAGTATCACCTGCCCACATTCCACCATAACGGG
>DASQZP010000303.1:0-14833 GCA_035638655.1 Bacteroidales bacterium | reverse complement strand
AAATTATTAATGAAATCGAATGATTTTATTTTATTGTAAACATAATTGGTATAAAGCCTTAAATTTTAATAATTTAATTTTTCTTGATATTTATTATTTGAGAACAGATAGCTTTTTAGATTAAGTTAAATATAAATAACAATAATATCAGTTTAAGTTTTTAAAATTATAATTGATTTTGTTCTTGAACAGATCAGTTGCAATACCATTCATATGATTAATATGCAACAAAATATAGGTATTATAGGCAATTAGTAAGATACTAATGTTTTCAAACCAAGTTCCAAAATGCCACTTTTTGTCGATTACGGCATCCAGATTGTTTTTTGATTTACAAATTCATGGATCCCGAGGAATGATAATTCGCGTCCAAATCCTGATTTCTTAACCCCACCAAAGGGAATTTCGGGTCTGGAAGCCACCATCTCGTTTATATAAATAATACCGGATTCAACCTGTCTGGCAATTCGCTCAGCTTTTTCAATATCTTCTGACCAAATTGAAGCTCCTAATCCAAAAGATGAATCATTTGCTTTTTGCACAGCTTCTTCGCTATCCTTTACTACAAAGACAGTAGCAGCCGGACCAAAAAGCTCTTCTTCATATGCAGGCATGCCTGGTCTCACATCAACTAATACTGTTGGATTATAAAAAGCATTAACATGTTCAAGTTGATTTGATTTCCAGTATATTCTTGCTCCCGCGCTTAATGTATCAGAAACTTGTTTTTCAAGTCCTCTTCTAAGCTCTTTGCTCGCCATTGAAGCATAATCAGTATTTATCTCCATAGGATTACCAAAGTTTTTCTTGTCAATGTTTTTGGAAAATTCCTCAAGGAATTCATGGGCAACTGCTTCTTCTACAATAAATCGTTTGGCTGCAATACAACTTTGACCACAATTAATCATTCTTGCATTTGCTGCAATTTCAGCTGCTTTTGTAATATTCGAATCCTTAAGAACAATAAAAGGATCACTTCCTCCCAGTTCAAGCACGGATTTTTTTATATTCCTGCCGGCGATTTCGGCCACCTTCATACCTGCCGGTACACTGCCGGTGAGGGATACACCCTGAATCCGTTGGTCCGCAATCAGATCACCGGCTGCATCTGCTCTTACAAGTAATGTCGTAAATACACCATTAGGAAATCCTGCTTCCTTAAATATTTCCTCAATGGCCAGGGCACAGCCTGGAACATTGCTGGCATGCTTTAACAGTGCAACATTACCGGCCATAATTGTAGGCGGGGCAAACCTGAATACCTGGTAAAATGGAAAATTCCATGGCATAATTCCCAAAATCGGCCCCAGCGGATCAAAAACCAGTTTACTCCTTCCGGATCCTACCTCCAATTGCTGGTCAAACAAAAATTCTTCACCGTGCTCTGCATAATATTCGCAAACCCATGCGGATTTTTCAACCTCACTAGCTGATTCCCGGATAACCTTACCCATTTCATGCGTGATAAGTGCCGCAAGTTCATCTTTATTTTTTCTCAGAATTGCAGCACATTTCTTCATGAGTTCACTTCGTTTTGAAAATGGTACTTTTTTCCATTCATTGAAAGCACTGTGTGCTATTTGAACTTTTTTTTCAATTTCATCAAGAGTTAATTCATTATACTCTTGCATTAATTCGCCGGTATAAGGATTTTCTGATCGTAACATGACTAATATTTTAATTCAAAAATGAAAGACCTTTTACTATATAAGAGTAATCACAAGTATTTTTGTTCGATAGATTTGTTCTGCATTGAGAAATTTTATATAGTCTCAATTAAAAATAAACAAAAACATTTAATATCTTCAAGCATTTTATGCAGAAAAGAATTATTGTTCAGATATAATAATAATGTAATAATCAATATATCAATAATTTAAAAAAATGAAATACAAGCTGATTGGTTTATTTTTTATCCTTCAGACACTTATTTTATTTGCGTGTCATAATCAAACATCCCCTGTTGCCTTAGAAACGGATATCAGTAAAAAAAATCAAAGCATTCCTGATACCATTCAAAGCATTTGCATATGGAATGGTACACCTGTGAGAAAAACACCGGACAGAAAAGCCAAATGGCTGACCTCATTGAACACCGGGGAAGTAGTCCTTTATTATGGCGAAAGGAAGGTTGATTCCGCAGATAATAACCGCCCTTATTTATACGTTCAACTATCTGATGGTTTGAAAGGCTGGGCGCCGGCTTATGGTATAATTCAAAATGCAGCTGTAGCTGTTGTAAAAGCCGAAACCCCTATGTATAAACGACCTGATTTACTGACAATAACAGATGTTATTATAACACCGATGAATATTGTGGCAATTTCAAAAAATCAGAATGAATGGTATGAAATTATTACTGAAAAACGCAAATATGGCGGTTGGATACATAAGGAAAAGGTTAGTTTTAACCCTGAAGATATCGCATTTGCAGCATTGGCAAATAAAAAGATTGATTATTCAAAGCCAGAAAAAACCTATGTTTCCATCCAGAATTTTCTCAAAAATAACCCCTATCCAACTTCACTTTTTGTTAATTATTTAAAAGGATTGGCTTCCAAAAACAACCAGGATATAGAAGAAGATAATGCAGAAAATAAAAATCAGGATTATTACAACCGACACTGATTGTTTTATTCAAAATATTTTAACCAATAGGGGATACAGCTTATATTATTACTAATCAATGATTAAGAAAAAATACTATTTTCAGGCAAGGTTTAAGATACAACAATATTTTAAGACAGTCTGGTCCAATAAAATCATAAGAGTCAATATTTACAAGCTATTTGCAGGTATACTGGCAATTTCAGTTCTTATTGTCTTATTGTTGCTGGGGAGTATTTTTGCCGGCTTTTTTGGTAAGTTGCCGGATGCAAATACTTTAAGCAGCATTAAAAATTATCAGGCCTCAATGGTATATTCTGCAGATAATGTTTTATTAGGTAAATATTATCTGCAAAACAGGACAAACACAATGTTTTCTGAACTTCCTGACTATTTGTCAAATGCACTTATTGCAACAGAAGATGCTCGCTTTTATCAGCACAATGGCATTGACACGAGGAGTTTAGGGCGAGTTCTGTTCAAAACACTTCTGTTGCAGGATGAAAGTGCCGGAGGGGGTAGTACAATAACGCAACAACTGGCTAAAAACCTGTATCCGAGAAAGCATCATTTTATCTTATCCCTTACTATCAATAAGATCAGGGAAATGATCATTGCTGTAAGACTGGAAAAAGTTTATTCCAAACATGAAATATTGCAACTTTACTTAAATACAGTTCCCTTCGGAGAGAATACTTATGGTATAGAAGCCGCTTCAGAACATTATTTCAGTAAAAAACCTCAAAAACTGAAGATTGAGGAAGCTGCCGTATTAATCGGCATGTTGAAGGCGACCAACACCTATAATCCTGTAAACAATCCGGAGGCTTCATTAGCCAGAAGAAACACTGTGCTAAATCAAATGGAGAAATATGGCTATCTTAAAAAAGAGACTGAGGATTCACTTAAGCAACTCCCTTTAAGGACTGATTACAGACTAATTGACCATAACACAGGATTGGCCACCTATTTCAGAGAACATCTCAGGCTCGAAATGGAAAAATGGTGTGCTGAACATCCTAAAAATGATGGTTCAGTTTATAACTTATATACTGACGGATTAAGGATTTATACGACAATTAACAGTAGGGTGCAAAAATATGCAGAGGAAGCTGTTTCACAACGAATGCGGACCCTGCAGAAAGCATTTTATAACCATTGGAAAGGCCGTATTCCCTGGCAAAGATATCCAGGCTATATAGACGACCTTGTTAAGAGATCAGACAGGTACCAGAATATGAAAAAAGCCGGTTTCTCAGAAAAAGAAATTGACAAAACTTTTCATACAAAAGTAAAAACTTCATTATTCAATTGGTCTGGAGACAAAGAAGATAGTCTCACACCTGTTGATTCTATTAAATATTATCAATACATACTTCATACAGGGTTCATGGCGATGGAATTACCCACCGGTTATGTAAGGGCCTGGGTGGGAGGAATTAACCACCGGTATTTTAAGTATGATCATGTGTTATCTGCCAGACAGGTAGGTTCCACATTTAAACCTTTCGTATATGCTGCTGCATTGGCAGATGGTTATGAACCCTGCGATTTTATCCCCAACGACAGTATTACTTACACGGATTATGATAACTGGACACCTCGCAATGCTGAAGGTGGCTATGGAGGTGAATATTCTCTAAAAGGAGCCCTAAGTCATTCGGTGAATACAATTGCTGTAAAATTACTTATGTCCACCGGAATTGATAATGTCATTGAGCTGGCGCATCAATTGGGAATCAAAGAAAAATTACCGGCTGTACCCTCTCTTGCACTTGGAACTGCTGAAATTTCCCTTTATGAAATGATCAAGGCATACAGTGCATTTTCAAATAAAGGAAAACCCATTGAACCCATTTATATTCAACGAATTGAAGACAATTCAGGTAATGTACTATATCAATACAAACCTGAATATCAAAATGAGCAAGTTTTGGATGAAGAAGTAGCAGCTATGATGAATCGTATGCTTGAAAACGTTGTGGATAGTGGAACAGCTGCGGGATTGAGATCCAGGTACGGAATGTACAACGAAATTGCCGGAAAAACAGGTACCACACAATCACAGGCTGATGGCTGGTTTATCGGATACACACCGGTAATGATTGCAGGATCATGGGTTGGTGCTGAAAATCCCGTTATCAGATTCCGTTCACTGGCTCTTGGCCAGGGCGCTAATACAGCACTTCCGGTGTGGGCATTATTTATGAAAAAAGTATTTAATGATCCGGATTACAGAAATGCAAGTAAATATACCTTCCCTCCTCTCCCTGATGAAATGGAAGCCAGTTTTGAAGCATGTCCTGAATTTGTTCCGGATGAGAATAACATTTTTGATATTATCTTCAACAGAAGGCACAAACATAATGATAATGACAATCTGCTTAAAAAAATTATTGATTTGTTAAAAAAGAGAAAAAAGGACAAGGAGAAGGACAGCCATAAATATCGCTAATTATGAAGCCTTTTTTTATTTAGTTTTACGGCCTCTTTAACGTCAAGTTTACGGCCTTCCTGATAGGCAACTATAAAAGCTTTATCTACATTACATTTTTTCAATAATGCCTGGGCATTCTCAAATCGATCAAAATGACCAATTGAATATTTGTACCATATTCCTTCCTTTCGGAGCGATATTTTTTCGTTCCCATGATAGATATTCGTCCTCAGATAGTTATCAGTCATAGGCACTGTATGGGCAGCAATTTGCACCATAAAAGTTATAGGTGCAATAGTTGAATCTTTAACTCTTACAGGTTCTCTTTTGACAGTATCTAACGATTTAACCTGTGCCTTCATAACTATACCATCATCAGGTCGTATATAGTCGTCCCAGACATAAGGATATTCAACAGGCCAGTCCTGAAAAATTCTGGTAGTTCTTGCCAAATTGGTGATACCGAGATATTCAAGTTCAAAAACCTGAAAGAGAAGCCTTTTAGCAGCAGCATAATCTTCTTTGTCTATCAGGCCAAATGCTGTTGAAGTTTTCTTTTCCGCCTGCTTCAGATACCTATATGCCTTCGTTTCAGTATGTTTAGGTCTGCCAAGCTCATTTATATATCTGGTTCCTATAGTCTTATAACTATTATTTATTTCAGCTTCGTATATAGTTTTTGCTTCAATTATACCTTTATGATACATTTCATAAGCTTTTTCCATCAACTCCACCTGTTCTGGTAATGCTTTTTGCATATTCCCGGATTTTTCAAAGAGTTGTCGTCCCTCTGCAATTTCTTCTGTTGCTTTTTCAATATGCTTTTGATCCGATTTATCAAAACTTAAATTTAAGTTCTGATTGATAAGTGTATCCGATAGTCTCCCCTGCGACCCAATTACTATTTCAATCGGGAAAATCAGAAAAAAAAATATTAAATATATGTAAATACTTTTCATTTCAAACAGGATATTTTGATCGCTTAATGAATACAGCAAAATTAACGAATGAGAGGGCAGGAAGGTTACAGGAGAATTATAATTATTTCTCTAACAGTGTGTTTTGTCTGACCAGTAAACTATTTACTGAATTGAAACTAAGATATTGTTATACCAATAATAATATATTAATTCAACATTAGTCGTCTTTATTTTTAATTAAAGAATCCAGCCCCTTTTTCAGATCGTTTTTATTGATCTCAAGGTTCATTAAGACAGTCTGCGAATATCCCTTTTCAGCAAAATCGTTGTATTTGAGGCAAGAGCTCCACAATCCCTGACTTCCGTTATTGCATATCACCATTACATCAATGTAAATTAAATCATTAAGGTTTGATAATGTATATTTTATCAGATCAGAAGATACATTTCCCAGAGAATCAGAAGAGTTGTTCATATAGAAAATTGCCTTTTTTTCTCCTCCGCATGGTTGTTTTGAAAAGGTAAGATATACAGGTATCCCACTTAACGGCCCATTTGCAACTTTGTCGGTAAGGTTTACAGTAGCCTTTACTTCAACTTCTATTAAGCTTGCTTCGGTATCATCACAGGGATCAGATGTGATCAGGTTACAGGCTGAATTCATAATCAAACCAAGATAAATAGCTGCAATGAACAATCCTATAGACTGGTGCTGAGCATTTTGAGGATTATTATTCATGCCTTTATGTGTTAAATTTACCTGAAAAAGAAACAGTCAACTATCCTTTGCAAAATTTAAAATTCATTATAAAGAAAATCGTCTGGCTACAAGAAAGTAAAGTTAGAAAATATCATCCATTCCGGCATCTTTTTTGCAATGATTACTATCGAAAATTTTAGCTTATTCAAGTTATTGCAGCAAATAATAAGTAAATTCGTCTTAGATTAGTATCTTTTAAAGTTAAAACTATTATCAAGGTTTATTGATTATCTTGAAATTATTTTATAAATTGAATGGCTTAACAGATATAAAACTTAGCATATGAGAAAATTTCTACCCATTATAATATCATTATTTTTCATGCTTTCTACTGTTCAGTTAAAAGCAACGCAAAATAACTATAGTAACATAAATCCTGACTCTGCAGGAATTGCTAATCTGAAAGTATATCCTAATCCTTTTGTTAATGAACTGAACTTAAGTTTTAATTCCGAATCAGGATATAAAATTAATGTTGTAATTTATAATATGATAGGTAAGAAAGTGTGGGAAAAAGAAGAAACTGTCCTTGCCGGAAGTAATACACTGGCCTTTGAACTTACAGAGCTTGGTAAAGGTATTTATTACTTAAAAGGTACCCGGAAGGGAACTGACAATCTGTATTTTATTGAAAAGATTGTAAAAAAATAATTATTAATTAAGTAAGTAATTTTAAGGGGCCATACAATCCAGTTGGCCCTTTTTTATGTAATTGATTTAATGGAAATTGAACTATTATCAACCTGCACCATTTAAATAGTACGGTGTAACCTGATAAACATAATAATTAAGCCAGTTGGAATACAACAGGCTGGCATGACTCTTCCAACGCATTACAACAGGTTTTGAAGGATCATCATGCGGAAAATAATTTCGAGGAATTTCAATATCCAATCCTTTTGCCTTATCCCTTTCCCATTCATCTTTTAATGTTGTAGGATCATATTCTGAATGGCCTGTTACAAATACCTGTTTTCCGTCTTTAGAAGCAACCAGATATACCCCGGCCTCTTCAGACTCTGCAATAATTTCCAGTTCCGGAATATTTTCAATATCGGATCTTCTAATCTCAGTATGTCTCGAATGTGGCGCCAGAAATTCATCATCAAACCCTCTTACAATTGGAACAGTACTGTTTTTCAGTTTATGGCTGAAAATTCCAAACATTTTTTTATCCAGATCATATTTAGGTACCCCGTAATGATGAAATAACCCGGCCTGTGCACCCCAGCAAATAAAAAGAGTAGAGGTTACATGTTTATATGCCCAATCCATAATCTCTTTCATCTCATCCCAATAATTTACATCTTCAAATTCAAGATGTTCAATAGGAGCCCCGGTAATAATCATACCATCAAAATTGTGTTCCCTGATCTCATCAAAAGTTTTATAAAAAGCCTCCAGATGTTCCTGTGGAGTATTTTTAGATGTATGAGTTTTTGGATGAAGAAGAACAATCTCAACCTGCAGGGGAGTATTAGAAAGCATTCGAAGAATATGCGTCTCAGTGGTTATTTTCAGGGGCATCAGGTTTAAAATAACAATTTTCAGCGGCCTGATGTCCTGAGAAACTGCCCTTGTCTCCTGCATAACGAAAATATTTTCGTTACGTAATTGATTGATTGCCGGAATATTATCAGGTATATTGAGTGGCATAATTTTAGAATTTTATGAACTTTCGAAGTTATACTTTTTTATTACATGCAAAAAATAATAATTTATTACAACCTAATTTTTAACTTAATTAGAATTTATTATTAGAATAAAAATTATTATAATGACAAATCAATCAACACCTTAAAATGTTTTATTTGCTTGCCTTCACACTTAATGAAGATAATTCCACGGCACTGTTTTCATACGTAATACATACGTTTCTTCAAAAAAACGGGAAACAGAACAATCATAATCCACAAGATATTGTATATTCGGGTTAATTTTAATTGAATTACTAACACCATAAAAAAATAACTATGTCAAACAAAGAAAAGAAATACAACAAGAATCTTGTTGTAATTATTGCCGCCGTTGCAGCCACGGGAGGTCTACTGTTTGGATTTGATACTGGAGTAATATCCGGCGCCCTTCCTTTTTTAAGACAGGATTTTAATCTGTTAGACAATCAGGTAGAGAACATTACCGCTTTTGGTTTAATTGGAGCGGTTATAGGCGCCACATTCACGGGACGGATCAGTGACATACTTGGCAGAAAGAAAGTCATTCTTGCTTCTGCTTTTGTATTTGCCACAGGAGCTATATGGTCAGGAATGGCTCCTAATGTCACCCAACTGCTTATTTCGCGCTTATACCTGGGATTAGCAATTGGTGTATCTTCTTTTGCTGTACCATTATATATTGCTGAAATTTCTCCCTATAAAATCAGAGGCACTCTTGTTTCGATGTTTCAGTTATTGATTACAGTTGGTATTCTGGCTTCCTATCTGAGTGATAGTGCTATAGCAAACAACAGCAACCTGGAGAGCTGGAGACCAATGTTTTATGTAGGAGTAATTCCTGCTATGATACTATTAATAGGCATGATCTTTCTCCCTGAGACTCCCCGTTGGTTAATGAGTAAAGGTTACGAGGAAAAAGGCAGGAAGGTATTAAAGATGATTGAAGAGCCTGCCATGATTGAAAAAGCAATTTCGGACATGAAAGAAGATCTTAAATTAGCGGAAAAACAAGCCAGTTGGAAAGAAATGTTTAAACCCTACATGAAAAATGCACTTATCATAGCCATTGGAATTATGTTTTTTCAGCAATTTGTCGGGATTAATACTGTAATCTATTATAGTCCTGAAATATTCCTGAAAGCAGGATTCCAGGGCAATGAAGCTGCCATTTGGGCTTCAGTTAGTGTAGGTGTCATCAATGTTCTGTTTACAATCCTTTCTCTTTATCTGATAGACCGTCTCGGAAGACGTAAATTGTACTTTATCGGTACTTCAGGTATTGTTGTAGCCTTGATATTTATGGGCCTTGGGTTTGCACTTCAGGCTACACTGGGTGACGCAACAAAGTGGTTTCTGGTAGGTTCCATGCTGGTATATATCGCATTCTTTGCAGTTAGTCTCGGACCTCTCGGGTGGCTGATCATCTCAGAAGTATTTCCGCTGCGTGTCAGGGGACTGGGTTCATCTATCGGATCACTTTCCAATTGGGGTTTTAATACATTAGTAGTCTGGAGCTTCTTTAAATTTGCTAATATAATGGGAACAGCGCAGGTATTCTGGCTTTTTGCTGCTATTGGTATTATAGGTATTATTTGGGGATATTTCTTCCTGCCTGAAACCAAAGGAGTTTCTCTTGAACAAATTGAAAATCACTGGAAACAAGGCAAGAGTCCCAGAGAGCTTAACGCATAATTTTTATAATAAATTCAAAAAACCTGCAATCCCAAATTGCAGGTTTTTTTATCTGCAAAGAGCAAAAAAATCCAAAATTTATTTTTTTTGAAAAGAAATCCGGACACATTTTTATCTATATTAAAAGTCATATTATTAATAACATAGGCAATAATTGCAAGAGGTGTTTTTCCCCAATTCTAAAGCATTTTAGAAGTTTGGCAGCAAATTTGTAATTAGCACAACAGTGTAACCATTAATTGAAGCGATCATGAAACGGATAATAATTTTAACCGGAGCATTACTGATAGCAGCCACAGTTTCTTCGCAGACTACTCGAAGAGCCGGTGAGAGGAATAATCAATCACAAACAGAGGCTGTAAAAGCCAAAAAGGAAACCAACAAGGAAACACCTTCCAGAACAAAAAGATCAAGAACATTTACACCTTCAGAACAGGTAAATACCAACAACAGGAACAACAGCAGAAAGAACACTCCTTCTGTGAGAAGAGAAGTTCCTTCGAGAGACAGAAATAATACTCAGACTGTCGTTCCGGCAAGCCGCAGAGGAGGAAATACAAGGTCCTATTCTGATGATCATCGTTCTTCTGACAGAAGGGTTGTAACTGGTAACAGCAACAGTTCAACAAACCATGGATACAGAAGCGGAAACTACAACGGCGAAAATTATTATTCTTCACGCCATGAAGTACATGTCCACCGGCATGTTTCTCCTCCAAGGTCCATTGAATATCGACGCCGGTATTATCCTTACAGAAGTCCGGTTCATATTTCATTTGTATGGACTCCTGAAATCAGAAGAGAATATACAGTAATATATCCTGAACACCGCTGGCGTTATGAATACGGCATGAACATCAGGAGTATTTCAGCTTATGATGCAGGCTACTATGTAGGAGACCTGGTAAGAGTATATGGCAGGGTTGAAGATGTATACTATTCTCCAAGAACTGATGACTACTTCCTGTATTTCGGAGCAAGATTTCCTTACCAGGATTTTAGTGTGGTACTGCCCGGCAGGGAAGCAAGAAATATCAGTCGTCATCCGGAACGGTTTTTTGAAAGGAATTATGTCTGGGTTACCGGTATCATCTCCACCTATGAAAATGTACCTGAAATAGTGATAAGAAAAGGATATCAGATTGGTACCTACTAAAAAATATACAGAGTAATAAAGGTGTAAAAAAAGCCAGCTTAGTGCTGGCTTCTTTTATTTGAGCAATTCAATAATTTGTCTTACCAGTTTTTTGACATTTTTTTGCGTTTCCTGATCAAAATCTTCGAATGTAATATTCTCACTGAGCACATGAAGCATAAAATTGGAGGCCAGGGAGGAACGGGATAAGCCGCTGTTTTCAATATACTCAGAGTTTAATTCAGTGATTCCCATCCGTTGAAGTAATACAAATTTCTTAAAATCAATTGTAGAGAATAAATCTTCAATACTTCTAAAGCCATCAGTTTTAATTAATTTCCTGTTTGCCTTTTCAATATCATTAAAGAAGAGAGATTCCTTAAGAGACTGGTATACCTCCTGTCCTTTTTCATCATCATCAAGTACCACAATATAATCCAGTTTCCATCCGAGCAAAAGATTAGTAAGTGTATTAATATTAGATACGCTTGTCGCTGGCAAAATGAACATTTCATGTTCGTTGTGCAGCAGATCAAGAAAAGTTGTCAAATAATAAAATGTACTGATATCTTCAACAATTACATTATTTTTCTTTTGAATAAATTGCTGTTCGTTAAGTCTGGTTCCCATAAGGGTATAGATGGGAGAAAGTGTATCAGCAGAAGCATTTGTCAATGATTTGGCATCAAAAATAAGTGTCTCACTGCTGTCATCTTCATCGTTGGCACGCTGAACAGCCAATAATCTGTATACCTTATTGATGTCAATCAAATGAGGGGAATGAGTAGAATAAATAATCTGAATTTTATCCTTGATATCTTCAAACACCTTCAACACATCTTCCTGGGCACGCGCATGGAGACTTACTCCTGGCTCATCGATCAAGAGTACACGCGGACGATCGGAATTTTCCCGTGCTGTAGCCTGTAGTTCCATATAAAAGGAAAGAAACCAGCGAACACCCCGGCTTCGTTGTTTAGGATACAATCTTTCATTTTTATCTTTAATCCAGAATTCAAGGTATGGTTGCCCTTTCTTCTCCGGATGTTTATAATCATAGTGTTCAAGTTCAAAGTTAACTTTAATTTTATTGTTCTTTCCCACATTTTGCCGCCAGTAATCCTGGAAATTCAGAGTAATTTCTCCGTTTAAATTTTCAATTTTCTGTTTAAGTATGCGGTTATTAGCCTGTTCAAAGAAAGACGGATCGATACCGGAAGCCAGTAAAAAATTCTTAGCTGCCCTGAATCCCTCCACTGATGTATTCTCATTCAGAATATCATCCATATCAATCCTGTTGGGAAGTAAACTGCTAAAATCCTCAAAAAATTGAAATACAGGAATATATTTAAACATGATTTCGGCAATTTCATCCAGGTTATAATGTTTTTCATGTTGATTTATTTCCTCTTCAATTGCATGTTCGGCTTCGGCAACAGATTCTCCTTCCAGGATTCTGACAAAAGCCCTGCATTTTAAATCAAAGTTTTCGGCAGCATGTTCTTTTCGGCTTGCAGCTTTCACATAGGCATCGTTGGTCTTATTGATGTTGATATTGGCAATTTTTATTTTTTTAGGATTTGAAGCCTGCTCCAAAGTTAATTCTGCTTCAGAAACTGCCAGAAAAGAAACTTCAAGTTCTGTTTCACTGTTCTCAAGCTCTTTTTTAGCGTCAAAAATTTGAGTTGCATACATGGCCAGCTTTACAACTTCCTGAAGATTAGTTTCCCTGGTTTGAATGCTGTTTTCCTTCTTTTGGATTTTCTCTTCAATTACCTCAATATCATGTACTTGTTTATCTCTGCTTTTATCATCTTCCTGATCAGACTTTTTCTCATTTCTCAGATCAAGTTTTTTTTTCTGCTCCCCCAGTAAAATTCTCAAATCATTAATTTCCTGTTGATATTTGTTTATTTCTTCCTGTAATCTTAATTCAGTCTGAGTAATTTTTTCTGCTTCAGTAACTGCTTTTTCTTTTACCTGAAATCTTTTTTGATTGGCTTTTTCAACCATTTGCACCAATTCTTCATCCCCAAGTTCGATCTTATTTTGCTGTTCATTCAACCAACGTCGCCTTAATATCAGTGTTTTTTGCTTTGTCAAATGAGAATATACCTCTTCAGGCAATAGGTTTATCTCCAAGGCTCGGGACAACAAGGCTGGATCAAATCCGAAACTACAACTAACCTGAGGCATTGATAAATCGCTACGCAATACATCATCAATGATGTGACCATCATAAAAACTCTTTAAAGCTTCAAGAATTGAAGTTTTACCCGATTCATTTTGTCCGATTAATCCGGTAATATTATCGTTTGCGATATTATTCCAGCCAGAATCAATAATTGAACGGTAATTTTTTATACGAAAAGCACTTAATTTCATGTTGAGGGTTTATTTTATGCTTGTGAATTTCATCTTTTACCTTAAGACAGGCAGATATTAATCTGCTATGTCAAATCTTTATTCCAATTACCAGCACATCGTCCACCTGGTCTACTTTTCCCTTCCAATCCCTGAATGCCTTCTGTAAAATTTGCTTCTGTTCATTCATGGGCTTCTGATGATTTTTATATAATATGTCTCTGAAAGGGCCATACTTAAATTTCTTTTCTCTTGGACCGCCAAACTGATCGACATATCCATCTGTAAATAAATAGATTCTGTCGTTTTTAAATAATTTCAGCGTGTGACCGGTAAAAGAATGTTCCTCAATAGCATTTATACCAATAGGCATCCGGTCGCCTTTCAATTTAGTTAGTTTTTCATTTCGGACAAGATATACATAGTGGTTTGCGCCGGCAAACTCCATTTGTTCATTTTCATTATCAATAATGCAAAGAGCGAGGTCCATTCCGTCTTTTAATTCAGAAATATCACCTGTTTGATGAAGAGCTTTCATAACTTTTTCACGCAAAAGATTAAGAACAGAACCCGCCGACAGCAGTTTATCCCTGCTTACAATTTCATTAAGAAATGAAATCCCCATAATACTCATGAGGGCACCAGGAACACCATGTCCGGTGCAATCTGCAACAGCAAGAAATATTACTCCCTTTTTTTTCGTAATCCAGTAAAAATCACCACTTACGATATCTCGTGGTTCAAAAATAATAAAACTTTCGGGGAATATCTGTTCAAAATAATCAGTCGAAGGAAACATGGCGGATTGGATGTACCTTGCGTAGCGCAAACTTGCCAGCAATTCGCGTTTATGGCCTCCGGGAAAGTTTATTTTATTGAGTGCATTAATATCACTTTCATTATTCAATTCCATGAAAAGAGGTTCTATTGTCAAGTCATCAGACTGTTCTAAAAATAATCATAAAAATATAAAAGAAGTAAGTTAGCAGAAAAAAAACAATAATCAAATATATTTAACTAACAGTATATGAGTTTATTAACAATTTTTTAACAAATATCCGAGAATTTTAGTTGAGTAATGTGGCTGTTTTTAGGTTGTTTTTTACATTTACAGTGTGAACCAAAACCAAAATTCCGCGTAAAATCCAGTTAAAAGTGAATAAATTAAATTACTATAGTTCGGATTATGCTTACATCCACAATAAAAACTTATGAAGTAGCATTTTTTTTATAAAAACATGT
>DASQZP010000302.1:0-15390 GCA_035638655.1 Bacteroidales bacterium | reverse complement strand
TTTTCGGATCGCTTATAATACTATAAACTGAATTATTACAAATACTGGAAGAATCATCAGGATCATTTTTAAATGCCCTGACAGTCAACCCGTCATATAAATCAAGTCCGTCTTCTGTCCCAAACCACATATACCCGCCTTCATCCTCATAAATACAATTCACTTTATTTGAGGACAAGCCATCATTATTGGTTAAATGGTTAAAATACAGCCAATTTTGATAATCCTGGGCCGATAGAAGGGGCAAAAAAAACAGCAATAAAAAAATCAGAAGTGGTCTGATACTGAGGAGTCCTTTGCCTTTATAATGATATGTAATACCTTGAAAAATAATCGCCAAAAGATTTTAAAGTATGAATGATCAATATTTATTAAAAATAAAAATATTTATATACAAACCTGATCTTTTTCAACTTATAAACTAAATAAAAAAAAGCAGGATTGATTTCTAATGGAACGATCAACCCTACCTGAAATTATTCAGAATGAATTAAATCTCTCATAAAAAATCATCAAAATAACCTGTAACCTTTTCCATCAGGTGAATACGATCGAGACCTCTCACATTGTGTTCGTGTCTGGGATATACAAAATAATCGACCTGTTTTCTTTCCTTCACGCATTTCTCCAGGAAACGCAGGCTGTTTTGCCATACTACGGTATGGTCAATTGCACCATGGATGATCAGCAGTTTTCCTTCCAGGTTATCCACGTAATTAAGCAGACTGGCAGTTTCGTAACCTTCCGGATTTTCCTGTGGTGTATCCATATATCTTTCGCCGTACATTACTTCGTAATATTTCCAGTCAATTACCGGTCCGCCTGCAACAGCTACTTTAAAAGTACCTGGTTCCCGCAGCATCATGGAGATAGTCATGAAGCCGCCAAAGCTCCAGCCATGAATGCCCATCCTGTCCTGATCAACGTAAGGCAGGCTTTTCAGGTACTTCACCCCTTCCATCTGATCAGCAATTTCGTTGGTTCCTACCTGTCGGTGAATAATATTTTCAAAATGCAGTCCACGGTTGGCTGACCCACGGTTATCAAGGGTAAATACAACGTATCCGTGCTGAGCCATGTAGTACTGCCACAAACGTGCTCCGGCAAGCCATGTGTTGGTGATTAACTGAACATGTGGCCCCCCGTAAACATACACCACCACCGGATACTTTTTGGTACTGTCAAAATCCGCGGGTTTGATAAGTCGTCCGTATAATTTTGTTTTCCCGTCAGCTGCTGTTACGTTTACTATTTCAGCCTCAGGAAGTGTAAAATCTTTAAATGGATTTGGTGCATCCAGCACATTTCTTACCAATTTTCCTTTTTGACTGAGCAAATCGATGCGATTGGGCACTTTCATGCTTTCGAACCTGTCCAACATATAGTTGTAATCAGGCGAAACCTGCACTTCATGTGTTCCGGCTTCTTCTGTCAGCCTGTATGTCTTTCCGCTTTTTAAAGAAGTTTTATATATCTGTCTGCCTAGTGGAGAAGGATTAGTCGACTGATAAAACACATATTTGTCGGCAGGATCAGTACCCAGCAGCTCTGTTACGAGCCAGTCACCTTTTGTCACCTGTTTCATCAGGTTGCCTTCCGTATCATACAAATAGAGATGATTAAAACCGTCCCTCCTGCTCTGCCAGATAAAGCTTTCTCCATCATGTAAAAAATAAGCGGCATTTAGTGGTTCAACATATTTGTCACTCTTTTCTTCAAAAAGTATTTTAACCAGTTTTCCTGTAGCCACATCATACTTTTTGAACTTCATGTGATTTTGTTCCCGGTTGAGTACAGCAATATATACATATTTCTCATCCGGGGACCAGGTAACACACGTCAGGTATTTATCCGACAGGCTGTCCCGTTCAATAAACACGGTCCTGCCTGTAGCAGGGTTAAAAACACCCAGGGAAACATGCTCACTCTTCATACCGGCCATCGGGTATTTCACATTCTCGACAGTAGCTATTCGTGTGTTTACATTCACCAGCGGATAATTGGTTACCTGCGTTTCATCTTTGCGGTAAAAAGCCAGGTAATGCCCTGCCGGTGACCAAAAAGTACCCGTATTGATCCCAAACTCATTGCGACTGACAATCTGGCCATTTACAATTCCCGGGTTTTTATCCATGGTAATGGCTACATCATTACCCCGCGAATCCATTATATGCAGATTATTGCCCACGGTATAGGCAACGGTAGAAGCCTTCTCACAATAATCAATATTTTGGGCTGTATCTGGCAGCTGATAAAGTCCATCAATCTTGTCTTGTTCAACATCAAACACCAAAAAGTTGTTCCCGTTTTCAATCTGCAGCTTATTACTGGCTGACCATGAATAGTTATACAAATATGCCAGTGTATCTGCATTTTTCTGTTTCAGAACAGCATTCAGTTCGTCAAGTGTAACGATTGCTGCTGTTTCTCCGCTATTAACGTTTTCGGCAAGCAGGTTCTTATACTGATCTACCCATGTGAATTGTTCCCCTTCTGCCTTCCATTTAAGTCCTGTAAGATCAGCACGTTTAAATTCCCTGTAATTACCTGTAACTGCCTGTTCAATAGTTAGTTTTTGCTGTGCATTAATTACAATAGAAAGGCAAAGCAGAGCAGCAATTGAGATAAAATTTCGTTTCATTTCCAGTAATTATATTTTAATTAAAATAATTTTTAAACATTTCCGGTAAAACCTCATTTTGCTGTTATACTTTTGGTTTCCACCACTTTAATATGTTGCAGATTCGAATATGTGAGACGACCGGTTTAATACAAATTCCAAAGATATCAAAAAATAATTGCGGTCCATAGCTGTTTAATAACGTATGGCTACTTCAATTGTGAAGTACAGCAAGAAAAAGAAGAAGAAACGGGCACATACTAAAAAGAAATTTATTCCGGATACTGCTTCAAATAATTTACCGTTAATAATAACTGTCAGCAGGGGCAAAATAACATTTGAGAGTTTGTTTTAAACAAAGAATCGTTAACCCTGTAATTTTTATCCAGAAAAGAACGGGATGATATAACCTTTTTGCGCCAACACAGTAAAAGAGAACTGTAAAGAGAAACCAAATAAATGAGTGAGCAGATACTAAAAGCACTGATGCAGTTATTTGCAATAATTGCACGGCCGGATAGTAATGGCGATGACCGTCGTACTGTGGTACGCTCATTTCTGTCCCGCCAGTTAAATCAGGAGCTCGTTGAAGAATATCTGAAAGTTTTCGACGACTATTATGCCATCCATCAGCAGCGGCAACAGGAAAAAGAAAAGAGGCGCAGACGCATATCCTCCAGTTCGGTTCGTGTTTTGAAGATATGTACCGAGATTAATGAAGAACTGATCCTGGAACAAAAAATAGTGGTACTGGTACAGTTGCTTGAATTTGTAAAATCAGAGAATAATGAGATTAACCGGCAGGAGCATGAGTTTATAAAAACTGTTTCAGATACTTTTCTTATTGAAAGTAAAGATTTTAAAAATCTTCAGAATTTTGTACTGTTCCCGTTTGACAAATTACCCCAGACTGAATCAATACTTGTCGTAGACAGTAACCAGCAGTTTAAAAATCCAAAGGTAAAACATATTTACTCTGAGTTTCTCTCAGGCCAGATCCGTGTGTTATATATTCAGCCGGCCAATATGTACCTGTTTCGTTATATGGGATATAATGAAATGTACCTGAACGGACAGTTACTCCAGCAGGATAAAATATATGTTTTCAATACGGGTTCATCTATTCGGAATCCCCAGATTAAACCTATTTACTATAGTGATATTGTGAGTAGTTTTCATAAGGACATGCTCAAATCACGGATTGTTTTTGAGGCTCTTGATATCAGTTACACATTCAGGAACGGCAACACGGGCCTGCATGAAATGGGTTTTACCGAAGAGTCGGGACGACTGATTGGAATAATGGGGGCCAGTGGTTCCGGAAAATCAACGCTGTTGAATGTGCTGAACGGAAGCGCTGTACCTGATACAGGGGAGGTACTTATCAACGGCATCAATATCCATACAGAGGCCGGAAAAGTAGAAGGACTGATCGGGCATGTGTCCCAGGATGATCTCCTGATAGAAGAACTCACTGTATACCAGAACCTCTACTACAACGCTAAACTGTGTTTCGACCAGTACAGCAGTCAGGAACTGGAAGACACTGTTTCAAACATGCTAAACAGTTTAGGTTTAAGCGAGATTAGAGATATTCAGGTTGGCTCCCCCCTCAATAAAAAAATTAGTGGTGGACAACGGAAAAGGCTCAATATTGCTCTTGAACTGATCAGGGAACCTGCCATTTTGTTCCTTGATGAGCCAACAAGCGGACTTTCTTCCAGAGATTCAGAAAACATCATGGATCTCTTAAAGGAACTTTCTCTGAAAGGGAAACTGGTATTCGTCGTAATCCATCAACCCTCCTCGGAAATATTCAAGATGTTCGACAGCCTGATCATCCTTGATACAGGCGGGTATATGATCTACAAGGGCGATCCCATTGAATCTATCCTGTATTTCAAATCACGGATCCATCATGCAAACTATAACGAGAGTGAATGTCATGCTTGCGGTAATGTAAATCCGGAGCAAATTTTCAATATTGTGGAATCAAACGTGCTGGATGAGTACGGGAAACTTACCAGGACGCGAAAGATCACACCCCGGGAATGGTACATGTATTTTAAAAATTTCATGGCCGGGCAGGAGAAGCAAGAGCCAATTCCTCCGGAAAAATTACCTGATATATCATTTAATATCCCCGGCTGGTTCAAGCAATTTGGTGTCTTTGTTAAGCGTGATGTATTGTCAAAACTTTCCAACACCCAATACCTGATCATTAACTTTCTTGAAGCTCCTGTACTGGCTTTTATTCTTTCCTTTATCATAAAATATTACAACGTCAACGTCACCAATGAGTTTGGATATACACTGAGCAAAAACAGCAATCTTCCGGTATATATTTTTATGGCAGTAATTGTGGCCATATTTGTTGGATTGACTGTTAGCGCAGAGGAAATCATAAAAGACCGAAAAATTTTAAAAAGGGAAGCTTTTCTTAACCTTAGCTGGTCGGGGTATCTTGCATCAAAAATAGCTGTTTTATTTTTCATTTCAGCCATTCAGGCTTTAACATTCGTGATCATCGGAAATTCAATTCTGCAAATCAGGGGCATGTATTTTCATTACTGGCTGGTACTGTTCAGTGCCTGGGCATCGGCAAATATGATGGGGCTGCTTATCTCAGACAGCTTTAAGACAGTTGTGACCATCTACATTCTTATCCCGTTCCTGGTGATACCACAAATTATACTCAGTGGAATCATTGTTAAATATGAAAAACTGAATCCTTCGATCTCGTCTCCGGGCAAAATTCCGGTATATGGTGAAGTTATTACTGCCCGTTGGGGATACGAAGCACTGGCTGTATATCAGTTTATGGAAAATGACTATGAAAAGAAGCTCTATCCTTACAACAAGATTATGAGTATCGCTGAATTCAAAAAGAATTACTGGATACCTAATCTGAGAAATAAGGTTGATTACGTAAAGCGACATTTTAATGATGCACCTGTACCGGAAAATAAAAAAACAGGTGAGAGACTGCTGGTACTCCGCAATGAAATAGGAAGAGAACTTAATTACAATTCAAATTTCACCTTTGGTTACATCAATATGCTTTATCCTGAGAAGGTTACTGAAGAAATACTTGATTCTACCAGGCATTATATAGATGCCCTCAACCATTTTTACATCAGGGTATATAATAAAGCCAACAGAGAGCGCGATAATATTATCTCCTCCTTACAAAAAACACCCGAAGCCAAGCAGGAATTTTTGCGTTTGAAACGTACATCAAATAATGAAAGACTGGAAGAATTTGTAACCAATTCAGGAGAAACCGACAGGATCGTTGAATACGAGGGGCGTTTGTTTCAAAAGATTGACCCGATTTACATGGATCCTGATGGTAAATTTATCAAGGCACATTTTTATGCCCCGCACAAAAAGCTTTTCGGTCATTACTACCCTACTTACTGGGTCAATATTGGCGTCATCTGGTTAATGACAATTATGTTATACATTGCCTTGCATTTCCGGTTGCTGCGCAAACTCATTGATCGTTCGAATCGATGGGGTGAAAAGAGAAGTATGATTTCGTCTTAAGCTATCCGTGGGTTAGCACCCACGGTTATTGATCTTAAGCCTCTGCCGGGGCATATAATACGTTCCAACTAACAAAAAAAAGCCGTTCTGTTGGAACGGCTTTTCCCGATTAATTAAATTCAGGTTTCTAAATCAATCCACAATTTCTATCATTTTGAAGGGCACATGAATAATTGATTCATAATCTTCACCTGCCTCCAGCATATCTTCATCGTCTTCTTCGTAAAACCAGTTGACCATTACTTCAGCCTTGCTTTTATGAATATTTTCAAGCTTTTTGAATACATCCAGGATACATTTTGAAGAGCTGGTATTGAAATATTCAAGTTGAACGTTTACCTCTGTTTTACCGGCAGTACTACCTTTGTAAGCATCCAGCCAGTCAACCAGTGGTTTATAAAATTCAATCGAATTTTCAGGTATTGATCTGCCTTTTATTTCAAGGATTCCTTTCTCAGCATCAAACCGTACACTCGGTGTTTTTGCAGTTCCTTCTATTGAAAGTGGTTCCATACTATCTATGTATAAATTTTATGTCTTTTACGAAACAAATATATCAAGGTTAAAAAAATAATAATCGTTATTGTGGTTCATAAATGAATATTCCATTTTATGTCCCGTTTTCCTTGCAATATCTACCAGACCAAGGCCTCCTCCACCTTTGGCAGACAATTTTTGATGATTCAGGATAAACTTATACATATCCTTGAGCTCATTCTGGCTCAGTGAATTGATCTTGTCAATTTTATCTTTCAGATATTTAATTTTTTCGGAACTGATGAAATTACCACATGAGATCCTGTATTTATTATTATCATCACAGGAGATTACAAGTATCCCGAATTTATTTACAAGCTGAGTACTCACATCATCAGGCATGTCATCCACATGGTGGTAAAGATTTTGCAAACTTTCGACAAGCACATTATATATTTTCTTTTTAATCTTACTGCTCTCTCCTATTTCATCCAGCTTGGCCTCTATCTCTTCCAAACTACCATTTATCACTTCCGTAGTGATACTCCCCTTGTAAGAAAGGATCACATTTCCGGTATTCAACTTGTTAAAAAATTCATCTACATTAAAGCTCATAAAGGCTTCTGTTTTTCGTTGAAATAAGTGAGTTTTTCTTTGTGCTTTTTCGTTTGCCCAACAAATATATAAAAAAATATCTCAATTAAAGCGTTCAAACATCCATGAAAACCATTATAAAGGATATGACTAACTAAGCAGGTACAATAATTTCCTGTCTTATCTAATCATTTTCTAAAAATATATAATATTTGGTAAAAACCATTCAAAAATATCTTTTTTTTATGATTGCTGACATATGATATTTTGCTCATTTATTAGTAACAAAGTCTCTTCTTTTGCCACTAAAAAGTTCATATTTATTGAAAGTACATTCCAGACTACCGTTGTAAAGTGTAAATTTTTCATCAGCATGCAGCCCGAGTTGTTTCAGGGCCTGCCTGTTGCTGGTCAGTATCCATGCCTGATAGCCGGAAAATTTATGCTTAAGAGACGATCCTATTGTCTGATACAGTTTTAATATATCCGGTTGTTTTAATCTTTCTCCATAGGGCGGATTGGTAACAACCCAACCCGGACCTTCTGGTGGATTGGCTGAATCAATAGCACTCTCTGCCAGTTTTATCCTGTTCCTTAACGAAGCATTTTTCACATTCTTTTCTGCAATCTTGATCACCCTTGGCAAAATATCTGAACCACCAATTAAGGGTTTGTATTGCGGCTCAGGTTCTTCTTCATTATAAAGCCGGCTGAAAAGCTCATCATCAAAATCTTTCCAGTTCTCAAATCCAAATTTTTTCCGGAAAATACCAGGAGGAATATTATTGGCCAGTAAGGCCGCCTCTATTAGTAATGTACCCGAGCCGCACATCGGATCATACAGACTGCTTTTTTTATCCCAGCCCGACAACATGATCATACCGGCGGCAAGTACTTCATTCAGTGGTGCCAGGTCCCTGGTAATACGATATCCTCTTTTAAACAAAGGCTCACCTGAGCTATCAAGAGAAAGTGTACATTCATCTTCTGATATACGGATATTGATCAATATATCAGGATCAATGGTATCCACCGACGGCCTTCGTCCGGTTTTGTTGCGGAACTGATCAGCAATAGCATCTTTGGTACGAAGGGAAACAAACTGGGAATGATTAAAAAAGCGTGAATGAACAACTGAATCAATAGCAAATGTTTTTTGCTGTTCAAAATGTTGTTGCCAGTCGTATTCATACACTGCATCATACAATTCCTGCTCGTTTTGTGCCTTAAAATGATGAATGGGTTTCAACAGTTTAACAGCAGTACGTAAATGCAGATTGGCTCTGTAAAGCATTTCGTTGTCGCCCGTAAAAGAAACAGCACGGTTTAACTTTTTAATATCTTCAGCACCAAGTGCTTCTAATTCTCCTGCCAAAACATCCTCTAATCCAAACAATGTCTTGGCTACAATCTCAAATTTCACTTATTATCTAATTAAATTTTAAAATATACTCTCGCACGAGATGTTTACTGCCTTTTCCTTTGTACCGCAATTGATAACATAAGTTACATTTTTTCGACTTATATCAGCATATTAAAGGAAAAACCAATCGGATGTGTATAGCACAAAAATGATGGTGAAAATAACTGATAATACCTATAAAAACAAACTTAAAAGGAAGATTAATTGTAAATGTTTAATACCGGGCATGCAAATCCGGATCAAGTAACCTGTTTACTGCCTGCATGGCATTTTCTCTTCGTATGTCTTCTGATCCGCGAATTATTGTAAAGCTACCTCCCAGCTCCTGTATCACTTCTTTGTATCTTTCAAACAATTGTTGCCGCATTTCTCCCCCGTTTTCCCTTACAGAATCAGGTATCCAGGGCAAGTCGGTATCCATCAGTAAAAAATGATGCGGAAGGTGTGATTTAACGGCATTTTCAAACCATTCCGGTATGCGATGGTATACTACTTCGAACCACACACGGGTAACTACCAGAAATGTATCATAAAACAAAATCTCATTTGCCCTCGAAAGACTTTCCTGTTCCAGCTCAAGTTGTTTACTGGCTATTTTTTCCACATCGACATAAGTGTAAGGTCTTTGAAGGCCCTCAACATAGACTCTGGCATATTCAGGTACAAATTCGGTGTTATAACGGGCAGCCAGAAACTCACAAAGTGTGGTTTTGCCGGTTGATTCGGGACCGGTAACTACAATCCGTAATATTTGCTTTTGTTTCACTGATGTACGCTAAGCGTTTTTTTCCATTCAAAATATCCGATAAAGGCCATCACAGTGTAGACAAGAAAAAGAATAGTAGTTGGATATAATCCTTTATAGATATATAACAACATTGAAGTGGCATCTACAATTATCCACAGGAGCCAGTGTTCAATAATCTTTCTGGCAAGCATCCAGGTAGCTACAAAACCACCTGCTGTTGTAAATCCATCTCCCAGAGGAACGGGAGAATCAGTAAATTCTTTCAGGAAAAGAGCCATAAGGAACGTCCCCAGAATTGTGATAAGACTCAGGTATAGAATTAGCTTTTTACCTGCTCTCTTCACCGGAACAACCTTTTCTTCTTTATAAGTTTCACGTTTTCTTCCGTAAATCCAAAACCACCATCCGTAAATACTAATTGGGACATAATAAACCTGCAGGAGCATATCAGCATAAAATCTGGCCTGAAAATACACATATATATAAAGCAAAGCAGTTATAATTCCAAGTGGCCACACCAGTACATGCTGCTTTATTTCATATATTACCCCCACAATTCCCAAAATGGTGGCAATTACCTCAATATAATGAATTCCTATCCAGGAATAAAACAGTTCCATGAAATTAAATAAACAAAGTAATTCTTATTAATTATCCGGAACCATATCTGAAAGTATCTTTTGCTGGTATTTATTCCAGTTTTCCATCACATTGACGGCTTTATTAACCAGCTTATCCGTTTGATTATAAATCTGGTAAAACGAGCTGGTATCCCATAAATCACGGGCTATATATGCCTTGGTCAACATCCTTATATCATTCGCTGATTGTTCCAGCTCTTCCTTGTTTGGCTCCAACTCTTCTGACTCAGCAAAATTTGAAAGCTGATCGAGAATATCGGGTGTGATTTCAAAATTTTTGAGAAAGGAATCAAAATCGGAATATTGTGCTTTGATTGACTCCCTGTTTTCATCAAGATAATGGATAACAAACCGGTTGAGAATACCTTTTCTAATCAAATCCCGATAATAGGGCGTTGTAGAAGTTGTGTCGAGGGGCACAAAGATATCCGGCATGATGCCTCCACCTCCGTATACTATTCTTTTCTCCTTAAGTGTGCGGTATTTTAACGAATCAGGAAAATGAATACTGTCCTTATGCAGAAACTCCCCATGATTATAACGGTTTATCAGATCCTCCTCATAGGCTTCCAATCCGTGGTTATAGGGCTTCTGGATCAGTCTGCCGGTTGGCGTATAGTACTTGGCAATGGTGAGTCTGATCATAGAACCATCCTGCAGGGGGAAAGGTCGCTGAACCAATCCTTTTCCGAAGGAACGTCTTCCCATTATCACGCCACGATCCCAGTCCTGTACAGCTCCTGAAACAATCTCACTTGCTGAGGCTGTTCCTTCATCAATCAAAATAATGAGTTTCCCATCCTGGAAGTCACCTTTTGAAGTAGCAAAATAATCACGTCTGGGACTGTGTAATCCCTGTGTATACACGATAAGCTTCTCCTTGCCGAGAAACTGATCAGCCAGGTATACAGCTTCATCCAGATAACCGCCACCATTTCCTGTAAGGTCAAGTATAAGATCATTAACGCCTTCCGATTTAAGTTTGCCCATGGCATCGCTAAACTCCTTACCTGTTGTTTGTGCAAACCGGTTCAGTCTGATGTATCCGATATTATCTTTGATTTTATAGGCAGCATCCAGGCTGTAGATTGGAATTTTATCCCTGGTTATGGTGAAGTCAAGCAGGCCTTTTTCACCGCGTCTGAGTACACTCACCTTCACCTGCGTTCCCTTATCCCCTCTAAGCAAATCAAAGACCATTTTATTGGTAATACCGATGCCGGCAACGTCTTTTCCATCTACTTTTATAATCCTGTCTCCGGCCTGCAAACCTACTTTTTCCGAGGGCCCTCCTGAAATAGGCGAAATAACGTAAATTGTATCATTGTAAATATTGAATGAAATACCAATACCTTCAAAATTACCCTGGAGTGGTTCTGTTAGTTCCTTGACCTCTTCTGGTGTCATATAAGAAGAATGAGGATCCAGGTCTTTCATCATAGATACGATTGCATCCTGTACCAGCTTATTCTGATTTACCGAATCAACATAGTAGTTGTCAATCCAGTTCAAAACCTGACTAAATTTATAGCTTTCCTCATTAAACAGCTGTGCATGCAACTGTCCGGGATTTATATTCAACAGGCTCAGCAAAATAAACAAAAAAACAGCAAGCCTTTTAATATTGTTCACCATAATATATTCCTTATGTTAGTGTTTATTAATTTGCAAAGATAACCAAACAAAATGAATAACAGTGTACCATGTATCTTGTTTAGCAAATCATGATAGCTGTATCTCATTAATAAGAAAGCACGCGTTCAGCGTGCTCAATATACGTAGTATTCGTTATTTCGGTTATTCCCATTCGATCGTGGCCGGAGGTTTAGAGCTGATATCATATACTACTCTGTTAACTCCTTTTACCCGGTTAATAATCATATTTGAAATCTTTGCCAGAAAATCCCATGGAAGCTGCGACCAGTCCGCAGTCATCCCGTCGGTTGAAGAAACGGCCCGCAGTGCTACCACATTTTCGTAGGTGCGCTCATCCCCCATTACGCCAACAGATTGCACAGGCAACAGGATTGCTCCGGCCTGCCATACTTCATCATAGAGGCCCTCCTTCTTTAGCCCTTCGATATAAATATCATCTACTTCCTGTAACAAATGCACTTTCTCTGGTGTGATTTCACCAATAATACGGATTGCCAGACCAGGACCAGGAAATGGATGCCTGTTTAGTATGTCTGAAGGGATATTAAGTTCACGCCCTACACGTCTTACTTCATCTTTAAAAAGCAGCTTCAAAGGCTCTACTACTTTAAGATTCATTTTTTCGGGCAATCCCCCCACATTATGATGCGACTTAATAGTAGCTGAAGGACCATTCACCGAAACTGACTCAATCACATCGGGATAAATGGTTCCCTGTGCCAGCCATTTTACCTCTTTTATTTTATGAGCCTCTGCATCGAATACCTCAATGAAATTCCGGCCAATAATTTTTCTTTTTCGTTCGGGATCAGAAACGCCGGTTAATTGTCCCAGAAAAATACCGGCAGCATCGACGCCAATTACATTAAGTCCCATGTGCTGATAGGAATCGAGCACCTTCTGGTATTCGTTTTTGCGTAACAGACCATTATCAACAAATATGCAGGTAAGTTGCTTTCCAATAGCACGATGAAGCAACATAGCAGCAACCGAAGAATCCACTCCTCCGGAAAGACCCAATACAACCTTATCAATTCCCAGTGTTTTTTTCAGTTCTCTCACTGTCTCTTCAACGAAGGAGGCCGGTGTCCAGAGTTGTGAACAACCACAAATGTCAACCAGAAAATTTTTTAATATTTTACTTCCCTCGGTAGTATGATATACTTCAGGGTGGAACTGAATTCCCCAGGTAGGTTCTCCCTTTACTTCATATGCGCCAACTTCTACATCCAGCGTACTCCCAATGATATTAAAATCATCAGGTATTACAGAAATTGTATCGCCATGTGACATCCAAACCTGTGTGTTGGGACTGATATCCTGAAAAAGCGGATTGTTTTCATCGATGTAACTAAGGTTTGCCCTCCCATATTCCCTGTGATTTGAAGGAAGTACCTCACCACCAAAATTGTGTGCCATGAACTGGGCACCATAACATATTCCAAGAAGTGGAAGTTTCCCTTTTATGCCTTCCAAATCAGGGACCGGAGCAACAGTATCTCTTACCGAAAAGGGACTGCCCGAAAGAATGATCCCCTTAACTGACTCATCAGGAGCAGGAATTTTATTAAAGGGATGAATTTCACAATATACATTCAACTCTCT
Source organism: Bacteroidales bacterium (assembly GCA_035638655.1). Lineage (GTDB taxonomy): Bacteria > Bacteroidota > Bacteroidia > Bacteroidales > DASQZP01 > DASQZP01. The sequence continues at coordinate 2,077 of DASQZP010000302.1, read as the reverse complement.
TACGCGTCTGGCAATCAATTGGGTATACTGAGACCCGAAATCAACAATGATAATTTTTTCCTGGATCATGGCACAATAATATTTTGCGCAAAGATACACTTTCTGCCCAACATGAGAAGAGATTGAATGAAAACTAACAGGTATAAAATCACATTATAATTTTCCTGTTCACATTGTCAAATCATTCTGCTATGGATTTTGTTTTGCAAAAAATAAAAAAACACCTGTTCGGTTAATTACCAAACAAGTGATTAACAATGCTGAAAATCAATGGCCATTTCAGGTAATTATGAAGACAATCATAAAAAAAATAAGCAATAAAATAAACATATATATTATTGAATTAATGAAAGTTAAAGCAGCAGGTAAAAATATTTTAAAAATTAGATGAAATTTTATTGTCACTTTTTCCCTTCAGGCGAACTAATTCAAAAGAATTGATTTCAAAAAATCATTATAAATGTTACTATGTTAAATACCAGAACCAACATTACCGAAACCAGACATGATGAATGGAATACACCGGAAGAAGCAAAGGAATGTCTGGATAACTTTTGTTTTATGTTGAATTTTCATTTTCAGGGGGGGGATTGTGAGATAGATTTGCCTTCCAAATGGTAGTTTGAATCAACGGCTTACTCCGGAACATAAATCAAAATTCAGAATTGCTTTTAATCTTACACCTGTAAGATTATGCTATTTTGCCATGCAGATAATAAACGTGGTGTAACGGGAGTAAATTTCAACGTCCGGGAAATGTTACTTGCGTGGTATTCTGCCAACCGGGATATTGAATTGATCTCCGTCCTCAACTGCTACTGTATCGGGAAAGATATTCCTGGCTTCTTTCAGCAGGGGAGAAATTTCTTTGTATCTGGCAGAAAAATGCCCAAGCAGTAATTTTTTCACTCCTGCGTTTTTAGCCATTTCTGCAGCCTGCATTGTAGTGGAATGGCCTGTTATCCGGGCTAATTCACCTTCTTTTGCCTCAAAAGTCGCTTCGTGATACAACAGATCAATATTATTTAACAGAGAAATTTTTGCAGGAAGATAAACAGTATCAGTGAAATACGCATAAGATCTTTGGTTATAGGGAGGGAGTGTAAGTTCTTTATTGGACACAATCATCCCTTCTTCTGTCACGTAATCATTCCCTTGCTGAATTTTCGAGAGCTCCCTTACAGGGATATTGTACTGTTCAATTTTTTCTTTTATCAGGTTGAGCGGCCGTGGTTTTTCCCTGAAAATAAATCCACAAACCGGGACCCTGTGCTTTAGCGGCACACTTTGAACCGTAATGCTCTTATCTTCATACACAATATCCTCACGTTCGAATTGTACCGGATGGACTATAACCGGATAAGGCAGATGTATATCAAATGCTTTAAAATGAATGTGCAGTATCTCTTTTAACCGGGGAGGTCCATACACATGTAAGGCGTTTTTCCTGCCGAGCAATGAAAAAGAGGAAAGTAATCCGAATAATCCGAAGGTATGGTCACCATGAATATGAGAAATAAAAATATGGCTGATCTTACCGAAACGTATTTTAAAACGACGTAACTGCATCTGTGTGCCTTCGCCACAATCGATCAAAAAAAACCGCTCATTTGCATTGAGCAACTGAGCGGTAGGAAATCTCTTAGAAGTGGGCAGCGCTGAACTGCTGCCCAGTATTGTCAACTCAAAAGTCACAATAATTGGAAATTAATAGTTCAACTATTTCTTTATCAATCTTTATGGATTAATTGAGTGGCTTCATCCACTGTACTCGCAATATTTAAAACAGTATCCAGCTGCGAGATAGTTATCAGCCTTTCAACAGCATCATTCAGCCCGGTAAGTACAAACATACCGTTAGCATTCTTACACAGCCGGTTGGCTACTAAAATTGCACTTAATCCGGATGAATCACAGTACCTGCAATTACTCAGATCCAGTATAATATTCTTTTCACCATTTCCGGAGATCAGAACCAGTTCCGATTTCAAAGTGGGTGCAATATGTGTATCCAACTTTTCCTCGAGTACCTGGATCAGGGTAAAATCTCCCTGTTTATCAATATTAAATTCCATAA
>DASQZP010000301.1:0-3157 GCA_035638655.1 Bacteroidales bacterium | reverse complement strand
CGCAATCTGCCGGGGAGAGGAGGCTCCTCCTGTTTTAGGTGGCAGTTTGTGTTACGACCCGGTAAACGACCGGATCATTCTTGCCGGGGGTGGACATGTGGTTGCAAAGGATTCGTCGGGGAATCTTAAGGGTTCTGCCGGGACCTGGTTTTTTGATTGTAAACTGAGCAAATGGTCATCTGCCGGTTGCAACCCTGAATTGCCACCCCGTATAGCCAGTCGTCTGGTTTACGACGACAAAAACCGGGTGATGGTTTGCTTTGGCGGTGATAATCATACCCATTATCTGGCAGATACCTGGATTTTTGACCCGGAAAAGCTGATGTGGAAAAAGTCGAAAACAAAAGCAGGACCGGAAGCCCGGGTGTATATATTAATTGAAAAGTGTACCACATTCACGTTGAAAAGTGTACCACTTATTTTAAGTTAAATAAGTTGCTTTGCGAAAAATTAAGCAGCGATAAAACGATGATAAGTATGGATACAAAACAAGAGATTATTAGACGTTTTTTCAGGGAGAATGATAGTGAAAGAAAAATTGCCAGGGATTTACAGTTACATCGAAAAACTGTAAAGAAGTATATTACAGAATACCTTGAAGCCCAAAGCAAAGCGGAAGTAACCGGAACCACCGGAATACTTCAGGAATACAGTAGTTCACCACCTTTATACAACAGTTCAAAACGTGTTAAGCGAAAAATGATATCAGAGATTGAAGCTTTGATAATCCAACAGTTGGAAGACAATGAACGAAAGAAGCGTGAAGGATTGCGCAAGCAGATCAAACGAAAGGTTGACATACATGAACACATTTTATCACAAGGGTATCAGATAGGTTATACCACAATCTGTAATTACATTAGGCAAAAAGAACTTTCTTTGCGTGAAGCCTATATACGACAAGTGTATCAGCCAGGAGAGGAATGTGAATTTGACTGGGCCGAAGTAAAAATAAAAGTTGCAGGGCAACTTAAACGACTGTATCTGGCTGTTTTTACATCTTCATACTGCAATTATCGATTCAGCCGCTTGTATAACAGGCAGGATACTTTGGCATTTATGGAATCCCATAATGATTTTTTTACCCATATAGGTGGTGTATTCCATGAGATGGTGTACGATAACATGCGGGTAGCTGTTGCTGAGTTTGTTGGCCGCCATGAAAAACAACCTACAAGAGCTTTAACGAGCTTGTCTGGATGGTACCATTTTCGCTGGCGCTTTTGTAATGTTCGCAGGGGTAATGAAAAGGGCCATGTTGAGCGCAGCGTGGAATATGTGAGACGAAAAGCCTTTAGTCATAAGGATGAGTTTGAAAGCCTTGAGCATGCCCAGCAGCATATGGAGTCAGTTCTAAAAAGATTAAACAACCTGGCTGGTAAAAGCAACAGTAAAAGCCATACCCAAATGCTTCAGGAAGAAAAACAAAAGCTATGGAAGTATCCTGGGGAGATGGAGTGTTACCTGATGGAAAACCTGAAGGTGGATAAATACTCCACTCTCAGCTATGGCACCAATCATTACTCTGTTCCTGACTATTCTGTAGGCCGGATAGTAGATGTAAAGATTTATTCCAACCAGCTGAAGGTATACTACAATAATCAACAGATATGCCAGCACTCAAGAGAATATGGAATGCACCAATGGGTAATTAAATTGGAGCATTACCTGAGAACCCTTTCTCGTAAACCAGGAGCATTACACGGTTCTGCAGCCCTGGAACAGGCATTGCCGGAAATTAAAAGCCTGTATTCCCGCTTTTTCATAAATCAGCCTAAGGGATTTATTGATATCCTGCTCTATTGCCAGCAAAACCAGGTTCCCCATGAAAGATTAATTGATACTGTATACTACTTGAATGAGTTATGCCCCAAAGATGTTTCATCCGACAAGGTAATAGCCCTGTTAGGCAATCAGCCGACAGAACAGGTGCATACGCTAAAGTCCGATAAAACAGATGAGATAGAAGATCAGGCGAAACAACAGTTAAAAGAAATCAGCCAATTAATAACCAGTGGCATAAATTAAGAACATCATGAACAACAGAGATATCAATCAGCAAGTAGATAAACTCAGCAGGGCATTAAGATTACCTGCTTTTCGGAAAGAGTACCTTCAGCAAGCAAGCCAGGCAACTACAGAAAATCTACCTTATGAAGAATATTTGCTTCGGCTAATGGAGCGTGAGTATATTACCCGGGAAGAAAACCGACGTAAAACTCAAATCAGGCAGGCTGGTTTTCCTCAGTTTAAGTACCTCCATGATCTTAAAAGAGAAGACTTGCCTACAGAAGCAGCTGCTAAACTGCCTCTTTTGGAGCGGCTGGATTTTATAAGAGATGGACAGAATATTATTCTGTCGGGTAATCCAGGAACCGGTAAAACTCACTTGGCAACCGGTCTGGGCATAAAAGCATGTCAGGAAGGGTATAAAGTGCTGTTTACTACTGTTTCAAGATTATTAACCCAGGTACGGGAAAGCAGATCACAAAAAATACTCAGGGCACTGGAAAACAGATTTGAGAAGTATGACCTGGTTATCTGTGATGAGTTTGGTTATATATCGTTCGATAAGGAAGGCGCAGAGTTGCTTTTTAACCATCTCTCGCTGCGTTGTGGAAGAAAATCAACCATTATTACCACCAACCTCTCCTTTGACCGCTGGAGTGAGATTTTTGGTGATACAGTATTGACTGCAGCAATGGTTGACAGGCTCACTCACCGGTCGATAATGATAAACATGAATGGAAAATCATTTAGGGTAAAAGAAACCAAATTAATGATGGAAAAATGAAGCATACGAAGTACTCAAGCCAGCCACCTTAGCAGGAGGGAAAAGAAGGCGAATACGCCTTCTTTTCCCTCCTGCTAACAACTAAGTTCTTTTTAATTATTTTTGTGAAGTGTTATACTCTTTAACTGAAATGGTGGTACATAATTGAATTGAAATCTACAGATACCTGATTCTCTTGTCTGCTTCCCAAACAACCAAAACCCCAGCGCCGCAGGAAATACAGAAGCCAGGTAGCCGGCATACGGACCGGGATTAAAAAAGCTGCCGGTAAGCTTATATAAACCGTGGTGCGAAGGATAATACCCCCACAACTGCAGGTTGCCGTAAACGGCCTGAACCAAACCGCCTGCAATGAGGGCAAGG
>DASQZP010000300.1:0-2425 GCA_035638655.1 Bacteroidales bacterium | reverse complement strand
GAACCTACCTCTTTCAAGGGTGGTGTGCAGAGTGACCTGACTGATGCGCAATGGAAAGAGCTGATAACTCCGGGAACATCTCTTTATAATGACTGGAAAAAGCAAATGGAATTGCTGGGGGGTTATCTTAAAAAATTACAGGATGAGCATATTCCAATATTATTCAGACCATATCATGAAATGAATGGCGACTGGTTCTGGTGGGGAGGCCGCCCGGGCGACTCTGGTTATATAGCCTTGTATCGGCAATTGTTTGATTTGTATACAAATGAATTGAAACTAAATAACCTGATCTGGGTATGGTCTACCGATAATCCCATTTTATACGGTTTTGGAGAATACTATCCAGGAGATAAATATGTGGATATCGTAGGCTGTGACCTTTATGCAAAAGGAGATACAACTGTTTTATATCGCGAAGATATTTACGATATGGTATCAGAACTGGCTGGTGATAAACCAATTGTAGTAGGGGAGCAGGCCAAATTACCCTCCCCTGAAGTTCTGTTGAAGCAGCCCCGCTGGGCCTGGTTTATGGCCTGGGACGGACTGCTGTTCTCTGAGAATGACATTACCAGCATCAGGGAATTCTATAACAATCCTTCGGTACTTTCCCGTGGGGATCTGCCAGGATGGTTGTTCAAATAATTAGCTTGTCAGTGTAATATTTATTAATTTTAGTGCTGTAATAAAAACTAAAATGAGTATCGGGAATCATGTATAAAGACAATATTCGATAAAATATGTCCAGAAAAAGTCCGCTTACGCTGCCCCCTTCCCCCTAAAGGGGGCTCACACACGAATTTACAAAATTCAAATTCGGTACTATTTTGTGTGAGGAATCCCCTTTAGGGGAAGCAGGGGCTGAGCGAAAGCAATTTAAATTTATTTTGTTTTAATATTAATCATTTCCGATAGTCATAAAAACTAAGAACACCTTATCAGTATTTATTGATAAATTTCCAGCTATAAGAATAATGTAAAAACTACAGATTAAATACCTCTAAAGCCTAAACGATCAACTTAAAATAACCATCGAATGAAATCCAAAATCATCAACCTCATAGTTCTTTTTCTTTTACTATCAGCATCATCATGCAACAACAAGCAAAAAAAAGGAGATTTTGTAAAAGTAAACGGCACCCATTTTGAATTAGGCAACGAACCCTATTATTTCATGGGAACAAATTACTGGTATGGCGCTTACCTTGGGATGAAAGAAAAACCGGGAAATCGGGAACGGCTGAATAAAGAGCTGGATCAGCTTAAGGGAAACGGAATAACTAATTTACGTGTACTGGCAGGTTCCAACTTATCCTCAATACATAATTCACTCAAGCCGGCATTTCAAAAAGCTCCCGGTGACTATAACGAGAAACTGCTGGATGGCCTTGATTATCTGCTCTATGAGATGGATAAAAGAGGGATGCATGCAGTTCTTTTTCTAACCAATTATTGGGAATGGTCAGGAGGTATGAGTCAGTATCTGGCCTGGGAAAACAACGGGAAACTGATCGATCCTGCTGTAGATGGTAACTGGAGCGGGTTTATGAACTATTCAAAGGAATTTTATACTGATCTGAAAGCGCAAAAGGTATTCAGACAATATGTGAATATGCTGTTAACCCGGCAAAATAATTATACAGGTAGATTTTACCGGGAAGAACCGGCAATCATGGCCTGGGAACTGGCCAATGAACCTCGTCCCGGCAGTGGTGCTGAAGGATTAGCCAGTATTGACACGCTGATAAACTGGGTAAATGAAACTGCCATGTTTATCAAATCAGTTGATCCCAATCACCTGGTTACTACAGGAAGTGAAGGGTTGGCGGGATGCATGGAATCACCCCGCTGCTACATAAACGAACACGGCAGCAATTATATTGATTATGCCACTGTACACCTCTGGGCTAAAAACTGGGGGTGGTTCAAAGCCGACAGCATGGAAAAAACCCTGGTGATTTCATTACATAATGCCGCCGACTATCTGAACAAACATATTGCCATGGCCCGTAAAATTAACAAACCGCTTGTACTTGAAGAGTTTGGTCTGGGTCGCGACTATGAAAATTATGATTATACGGCACCTGTAACTGCCCGTAACCGGTATTATAAGAATATCTTTTCGTTAATGTACGACAGTGCTGCAATGGGAGCACCGGTAGCTGGTATTAATTTCTGGGCCTACGGAGGAGCCGGCCGGGCACAAAATGAAGATTATAAATGGCGGTTGGGTGATCCGTTTACCGGTGACCCGCCTCAGGAACCGCAGGGACTGAATTCAGTTTTTGATACCGATACCAGTACCCTGAATATCATTCATCAGTATGCCGAAAAATTTATGAGCATGGATGCGCTGAAGAAATAAATACTTTGAATTTAAAATCCCAATTCCGCTAATGATTCTTTAGCCGACCTTTCAACC
>DASQZP010000299.1:0-2127 GCA_035638655.1 Bacteroidales bacterium | reverse complement strand
ACGGCGTTCTGAGATCATAAACCTGAAGATTACGGATTTTAACCCGGAGTTGAAAGTTTCAGAGATCAGGAACAGCAAAAGGGCAAAAGACCGGATCATTCCCATTACGGATCCGGTTATGAACTTTATCAGGGATTATTACCGGGAATTCAAGCCCAGGTTATGGCTTTTTGAAGGGGCAAAATCGGGGCAGAGATATAGTGTCTCGGTTTTACAACAGTTTTTCATCCGGGCGAAGCGGACGTCAGACATCAATAAGAAGACCACGCTGCATTCATTACGGTGTAGCTTCACCACGTGGCATTTAGAGTGAGGTGTTGATACCAGGATTTTACAGGAATTGTTAGGTCATGCCAACATAAGGACAACAGCAGGATACGAGCATGTTTCGAGGAGAATGTTAGGAAATTCACCGAATCCATTTGATGATTTTAGGAATTTAATTTTTATCTATAGATAAGAAACCCGACCGGTATTTATTGTGCAACCGGGATGGATTTATTGCGAACACATACGTACATGCAAGCGAACGAGTGCAAAGTATATACGTATTATATGCACATAAAAGATGTTGTGTTTAATTGCCTGTGAAAAACCGTTCGAATAAAATTAATCTTAAAAAATTTGTTCCTAGTATCTAAATAGGTACCTTTGTAAGAAACAGAATGCCACTGATAGATGCATTTAATGGAATTAAGATCCTAATCTATAACGGGGATCATCGGCCTCCTCATATTCATGCGAGCTATTGAGAGTATGAAATCTTAATAGTGATTGAGACGGGACGAATCTATGCCGGAGATCTGCCCACCAAACAATTAAAACTAGTTTTTGATTGGCTGGCTACAAATACAGATGAGGCTTTGAACATTTTTTATCAATTAAATCCTGAATTAAAATGAGAAAAGCAATAAAAATACCCAGGATATTGAAGATCAATTGGATAAAAGGAATAACAATTTCCGTGGTTTTTAACAATGGTGAATCAAGAATAATTGATTTTCAAAAAGTATTCAAAGGAATTGAATTACAAAAGGAATCTCCGGCCTGGAAATTAAACAATCCGAAAGAATTTGAGAAAGTAAGTATTGATAACAACACCCTTTCCTGGACGAATGTAAATCAATATATTAAAAAAATTGACGGATCAAAAAAGAAAGTTCCCTTTGAAATTGGAGCTGATGTTTTACTAAAATACAGTACAGCTGAAAAATCGGAATTAATGCTTGAGATCGGAAAATTAATCAAGGAGAGCCGATTAAAATCCGGCTTGACACAACAAGAACTTGCAATAAAAAGTGGGACGACAAGAACCTATATATCAAGAATTGAGAATGAACGATCAGATATTGAATTGGGCACGTTAAAGAAAATAATTGAAACGGGCTTAGGAAAAAAAATGGATATTCTGATCAAATAGCAACTAAACACAACAGCGTATATGAGCCACAGCTACCTCTCCACGCTTCAAATATGTCAATTCTGAAAAATTATGTATATTTATTTTACGGTACCTAATCGCAGGTAGCTGCGTCACATATACGCAAACCGTTGGGCGTAATGCCATTAAAACTTCCGTGAAAAGAATAATCATTTGGATAATGTTGTCTAATTAGCTAACTTTGTTTCATGAATGAGAAAAAAGTCAGGAGCATATTCTATTATAAGAATTATTATCTTGATTTCTTTGACACGCTTGATAATGAGGTAAAAAGGAAATTTAACTGGACTCTTAAGTTAATTTCGACCATTGAAAAGGTTCCAGTAAAATATTTTAAGCATCTCGAAGGTACAACAGGACTTTTCGAGATAAGGGTTGAATACGGTGGTAATATCTACAGGGTTTTCAGTTTTTTCGATAGAGGAAATCTGATCATTCTGATAAATGGATATCAAAAAAAGAGTCAGAAGACTCCGCAAAAGGAAATAGAGCGAGCAGAAAAATTAAAAAAACAGTATCGTGATGAAAAAAATGAAAAATAATAATTTGACATCTTTCGATGAACACCTTGACCAACAATATGGTAAAAGGGGTACTCCCGAACGAGAAAAATTTGAGGAAGGATTCGAAGCTTTTAAGTTGGGTGTAATGATTCAAGAACTAAGAAAAGAAAGCGGATTAACACA
>DASQZP010000298.1:0-3398 GCA_035638655.1 Bacteroidales bacterium | reverse complement strand
GTAATGTACACGAGAATCTTACTTTCGTGCTGCAGGCTACCGGATGGAAGTTCAGGAAGCAAATTAATGAGCGGATTGATGAGGTACTTGAAAAAGTCGGGCTGGGCTACAAAGGCTATAAAATGCCTCATCAGTTAAGTGGAGGTGAGCAGCAGCGGGTGGTGATCGCACGGGCTTTGCTTAACAATCCGGAACTAATACTGGCCGATGAGCCAACCGGAAACCTCGACCCTGAAACATCAGCTGATATCATGAAGATTCTTATGGACATCAGCAGCAATGGACGTGCTGTGATAATGGCCACACACAATTACACATTACTCAAAAAATTTCCGGCCCGCACACTTAAATGCGAAAACGGAAAAATCAAAGAAGTTGACCAGGGGGCTGAGATTGATTTCACCAGCCTGATGATGGAATAGTTTTCTATAAATAATGAAATGCCTCATTCGCAGCTTACCAAGCTTTTAAAAAACGAATTCGCCCGCAATGTTTTTACATTGATGTCGGGGGCTGCTGTTTCCCAATTAATTACGTTGCTTGCGCTACCGTTTCTTACCCGGCTGTTTACTCCGGCTGAATTTGGTGTTATTGCAGTGTATATAAGCATAGCTAATATTCTCGCCACCTTTTCAACCGGCAGATACGAATCAGCTATTATGCTGCCAGCAAACGATGCCAAGGCTTATGCGGTAATGATACTGTCCATGATATGGGTAGTAATTACAGCGATCTGTTCATTTCTGATATTGCTTATTTTCAATCATCCTCTTGCGCAATGGCTTAATCTTACGGATCATGCCTGGTTGTTATATTATTTACCTGTAAGTATTTTGATTATGGGTGGCTTTAAATCTTTAAATTACTGGTTCAACAGGAAAAAATCCTTCAAATTGCTGGCAGGGAACCGGATTGTGCAAACTTCAACTTCTTCATCTGTAAATTTACTGGCTGGATTTTTTACCCACCTGGGTGCTGCCGGACTTTTTGCCGGACATATTACGGGTCAGTTTATGCAGTCTTTTCTTTTACTGCGTAAAGTACAACGGCCAGGAAAAATGTCTTCCCGGCTTCCGCGAAAAGCAAAATTGAAAAAGCTCGCCCGCGAATATCGAAACTTCCCGCTTTTTTCAATGCCTATGGGCGTATTGAATGCCCTCTCGGCCGATTTACTTATATATCTGTTAACCATGTTCTACAATAATACACTGGTTGGCTTCTATTCAAACGCGAGTAAAGTGGTTAATTATCCGCTGGTTTTAATTAATTCAGCTTTTTCAAGTGTATTTTACCAGCGGATGAGTGAGTCGGGGAGTCGCAAAAGATTGTTTCGCTATTCTTTCTTTATAAACCTGATCCTGGCAGTTCTGTTGCTTACTCCGGTTATGATCTGGGGAAAAGAGATCTTTTCTTTCGTGCTTGGTGCCGACTGGGCTGTGGCAGGAGAGGTTGGGGCAATTTTGTCACCGTGGGCTGCAGCAGGCTATGCCACCAGGAATGTCAGTACCGTCTTTTCGCTCACCCAGCGCAACCAGTATATACTGATCTGGCAGATAGTATACCTTATTGGTGCGGTTTCGCTCGTCATGATCCTGAAATCCGGGAATATTTTCAGTTTACTGAAGTATTTCTCAGGCTTTGCCACGTTTATGTATCTTCTGCTGGCTGTATTGGGTTACCAGATGCTTATCCGGGATGAAAAAAAACCGGAGAAAAACAGGTAATATTCATCCGGCCTCTAAACTGGCGCGCATGTCAATACCTCACTGGTGCGCATTTGCAATGCGTACCCCTCTATACTGGCGCGCATTTAGCTTCGCTGAGCTCGTCCTCCGTCTTTGGTTGCAATGCGTGACCCCTTCACTCGTACTGTACTGGCGCGCATTTGTAATGCGTGACCCGTTCACTGGTGGCCTGCCTGTACTTCACTGGTGCGCATTTGCAATGCGTACCCCTGGAACGCATTTAGCTTCGTTGAAAGCTTTCGTGACTTCGCCCCCCTTAGTAATGCGTGACCTGCCTTTTACCTTCTCGTAAATACCGCAATAATCCGTTCCGGCTTGTGCACGATACCAGATACAGCTTTATCAAACACTTTCCATAAACCAAAAGGCATGGGATCCATCAACCAATGACTGCGGGTTCTTGTCAGCAATTTATTACCGAAGGTACGCCACTGCTTTTTTGCTACCTGATCATCATTTGCAGCATTCAGCAGATTTTTCTCATCGAAGGAATGGAGGTGGGCATTATGCGGGGTAAGCTGGTTGCAATGTATACAAAGTGAATATACAATTTTTTCTCTGTACATGGTTGTAAGTATTAATTTCCCGCCTGGTTTTACTACCCTGAGCAAACTGTTGATAAATGTACCCGGTTCCCGGACATGTTCAACCACTTCCGTGGATATTACGCAATCGAAGGTACCATCTGCAAAAGGAAGGTTATTCGCATCAGCAACTACTCCCATGTGCGTATTGCCCGTGATGCGGTCCAGCGCTTTTCTGACATTTGTCAGGGAAATATCAAGCGACCATACAGTGGTCTGCTCATCAGTAAAACGACGGGCTACCCAGGCCCTGCCGGAACCAACATCAAGTATACGACGGCTCCCTTTCGGGATAAATGAAGAAACATACTCTTCAATACGCCGACTGTCATGTGTCACCTGTTTGTCTTTTACCCTGAAATAATCAAAAGCTTCAGCATCTGTCTTGTAATGACTGATGTATTTTTTTTCTTTTTCTTCTTCCGGGATCAGGAAAATGGGTATTTCCGAAACGACCGGATATTGTTTATGACAATCTTCACAATGAAACAACTCGTTTTCATTCTTTAGTTTTCCCTGGCAGGCAGGACATTGCAGATATTGTATTTCTTTCAGGTTCATCTACGCATTTTCATTTCCGGGATGGTAAAGATAATAATACTGACACGTAAAATTACCTCTATGGTTTATTTATGCATTACAAATTTCTATCTTTGACACACAAAACCAACTTTTAATCTGTTGACTTCAAAAGAGGAATACATAGAATTTTGTAAGGATAATGAATCTGTTAGATTGTTTTGCCAGCCCTGGTGGCTTGATGCAGTTTGTGGTGAAGAGAACTGGGATGTATTATTGGTTAATGAAAACGGGAATATTCTTGGTGCATGGCCCTACCAGCTGAAAAAAAAGTATGGTTTTCGTTATATACTTTCCCCGGCTTTCACTCAGATTACCGGTCCGATAATTACTTACCCTGATGGTCAGAGTATAATAAAGAAACAAAGCTATGCAAATAAAGTGCTGGATAAACTGATAGAACAGCTACCTGCTTATGACTGGTTGCAGCTGGACCTTGATTATGATATTACCAACTGGCAACCTTTTTACTGGAAGGATTTTAATCAGA
>DASQZP010000297.1:0-5303 GCA_035638655.1 Bacteroidales bacterium | reverse complement strand
ACAATTGAAGCTGAGATATAAGGCATAATTCCCAGTGCGAAGATAGAGGCATTTGAAAAAGCACCTCCGGAAAACATATCAAGTAATCCCATCACTCCACCGGCGGTCTGATTTTTCAGTCCGGCAAGCTGTGAAGGATCAATACCGGGAAGAGCTACATATGAACCAAGCCTGTACACCAATAAAATTCCGAGGGTATACAGAATACGGGCCTTTAAGTCTTCAATCTTAAATATATTCTTGATGGTATCTATAAATGCTTTCATTAATTGCTGAGTTTAACGACGGTTCCTTCTTTTGCTTCAATTGCTTCCTGTGCTGCTTTTGAAAAAGCGTGAGCCTTTACTTCAAGCTTAGAGGTAATTTCTCCATTACCAAGAATTTTAACCATTTCATTTTTTGAAATAAGACGCGCCTTTCTCAAAGTTTCCACATCAATAACAGAAAGCCCGTTTTTAGTGGCAAGTTCCTGAATAACACTTATATTGATTCCCTTATATTCTTTTCTATTGGGGTTTTTAAAACCAAATTTCGGAACGCGGCGTTGCAAAGGCATTTGTCCACCTTCAAATCCGATTTTACGCTTGTAACCAGATCTTGATTTGGCTCCTTTATGTCCTCTGGTAGATGTACCGCCTTTACCAGAGCCTTCACCCCGACCAATGCGTTTCTCGCTTTTAACAGAACCTGTGGCTGGTTTTAAATTACTCAAATCCATGACTAAATACTATTATTAGGTTATAATTCCTCAACTTTTAACAAATGCTTTACTTTGTTGACCATTCCCATCATCTGGGAAGTGTTGTCAATTTCAACAGAGCTGTTTAATTTACGCAGTCCGAGAGCTTCCAGTGTCCTTTTTTGTCTGAGCGAACTACCAATTTTACTCTTTACGTATGTAACTTTAATCTTTGCCATTGCCGTAATATCTTTCTATCCGTTAAATACTTTATCAATAGAAACTCCTCTTTGCTGTGCTATGGATTGCGGATCGCGCAGCTCAAGCAAAGCTTCGAAAGTTGCTTTCACCAGGTTATGCGGGTTTGATGAGCCTTTGGATTTAGCCAGTACATCAGTTATACCAACGCTTTCGAGTACTGAACGCATAGCACCACCTGCTTTTACGCCGGTACCACTGGAAGCTGGTTTAAGAAAAACTCTGGCTCCACCAAATTTCGCAATTTGCTCATGTGGAATTGTACCATTAAAGACAGGTACCTTAATAAGGTTCTTCTTTGCATCTTCAATTCCCTTAGCTATAGCAGTAGTTACCTCGTTTGCTTTACCAAGACCGTATCCAACAATACCATCTTCATTTCCTACCACAACAATAGCTGAAAAGCTAAAGGTACGACCACCTTTTGTTACCTTAGTAACCCTTTGGATACTAACTAACCGGTCTTTAAGCTCTAAATCGCTTGTTTTTACTTTTCTTATACTTGTTGACATAATATTTTAAAATTTTAAGCCTCCTTCTCTGGCAGCATCAGCTAAGGATTTTACCCTGCCATGGTAGAGGTACCCGTTTCTATCAAATACTACAGTAGAAATTCCTGCATCAAGAGATTTTTTTGCTATCAACTCACCCACCAGTTTAGCCTGGTTGATCTTGTCCACTCCTTCTTTTTCAACAACCTCTTTGTTCTTGGAAGAAGCCGAAACAAGGGTTTTTCCAGTAACATCATCAACAAGCTGGACATAGATCTGTTTGTTACTTCTGAAAATTGTCATCCGTGGTTTCTCAGCGGATCCGGAGATTGTTCTGCGAATTCTCCTTTTTATTTTCATCCTTCTTTTTTGCTTTGCTAAAGCCATAGTTCTATATATTTTTAAAAGATATCAACTTATACACTAGCAGCTTTACCAGCTTTACGACGAATTTGCTCACCAACGAATTTGACACCTTTACCTTTATAAGGTTCTGGTTTACGCAATGAACGAATCTTAGATGCCACATGACCGATTAATTGTTTATCGGCACTGGTAAGCGTAATAATGGGATTACTTCTTTTCTCTGTTTTTGCCTCGGCTTTAATTTCCGGTGGCAATTCAAAGATAATATCATGTGAGTATCCCAGGTTAAGGATCAACTGCTGACCCTTAGTTTCGGCTCTGAAACCCACACCAACCAGCTCCTGCTGAATAGTAAAACCATTTGATACACCTTCAACCATATTGGCAATCAGGGAACGGTAAAGTCCGTGCATCGACTTATTGGGTTTACTGTCATTCGGACGGGTAACCAGTATCTGATTTTCCTCAACCTTTACAGTAATATTAGGGTTAACCTTTTGGTCCAGTTCTCCTTTGGGCCCTTTCACCACAACAATGTTTCCAGGTTTAATATCGATGGTTACACCCTGTGGAATTTCTATGGGTAATTTTCCTATCCTAGACATTCTTTAATTTCCTCCAAGATTAATGTACATAACACAATACCTCACCACCAATCTTAAGGTTGCGGGCTTCTTTGTCTGTCATAACTCCCTGTGATGTGGATATTATGGCAATACCCAATCCATTGAGTACTCTGGGTAAAGTATCTTTTCCTGTATAGCGGCGCAAACCTGGCCGACTGGCTCTTTTCATTTCTTTAATTGCGGGTTTACGGGTTTCAGGGCTATATTTAAGTGCAATTTTAATATTTCCCTGGGGCCCTTTATCCTCAAATTTATAGTTCAGAATATATCCCTTTTCAAAGAGAATTTTAGTAATATCCTTTTTTAGGTTTGAGGCAGGTATTTCAACCACTCTGTGCCGTGCCATAATAGCATTTCTAACCCGTGTAAGATAATCTGCAATTGGATCTGTCATTGTTGCAATATTTAATGTTGTAATTTTTTACCAACTTGCCTTTTTAACCCCGGGAATAAGACCCTTAGAAGCCATTTCCCTGAAGGTAATTCTGCTGATACCAAACTGTCTCATGTATCCTTTTGGTCTACCGGTGAGCTTGCATCTGTTATGCAGTCTGATCGGATTTGAATTCCTTGGTAAGCGACTCAAACCAATATAATCCCCTTCTGCTCTAAGCTTAGCTCTTTTTTCAGCATATTTATCAACTAATTTCTGACGCCTTACTTCGCGCGCCTTCATTGATTCTTTAGCCATATTATTTTTTCCCTTTTAAATTTTTAAATGGTAAACCATATTCCTTAAGTAAAGCAAATCCTTCCTCATCAGTAGAAGCAGTAGTGACAAAAGTTATCTCCATACCGAGCCATTTATTGATCTTATCAATATCAATTTCCGGGAAAATAATCTGCTCTGAAATACCCAACGTATAGTTACCGCGTCCGTCCATTTTACTGGTAATTCCGTTAAAATCACGGATACGTGGCAAAGAAACATTAATCAGACGCTCAAGGAATTCATACATATTTTCCCTTCTAAGTGTAACTTTAACACCAATTGGCATACTGCGTCTCAGCTTAAAGTTAGAGATATCTTTTTTAGATACAGTTTGTACTGCATGCTGTCCGGCAATATCGCTCAGTTCGTTCTGTGCAATATCGATAAGTTTTTTATCTGCAACAGCCTGTCCTACTCCCTGGTTAATTACAATTTTCTGCAGTTTGGGTACCTGCATCAATGACTTATAATTAAACTCTTTCATCAGAGCAGGAATGATATCTTCCTTATATTTTTTCTTAAGAGTCGGCGTATAGTTCATTATTTAATTTCCTCCCCGGATTTTTTTGAATATCTCACAAGTTTATTCTTATCATTAAGTCTGCGTCCAATGCGGGTTGCTTCACCGCTTGAAGGATCAACAAGCATGAGATTTGAAATATGAACAGATGCTTCTTTTTTAATGATACCGCCCTGAGGGCTTTCTGCATTGGGCTTAGTATGCCGTGATACCATGTTCACACCTTCAACAATTGCTCTGTTCTTATCTCTGAGCACTTCAAGAACACGGCCCTGGACACCTTTTGATTCTCCTGTATTAACAATTACAGTATCGCCCTTTTTAATATGAAATTTTTTAGACATCTCTATTAATTTTTGGAGATTATAATACTTCTGGTGCCAATGAGATAATTTTCATATACTTATCACGCAACTCCCTGGCAACCGGTCCGAATATGCGCGTACCTCTCATTTCTTCAACATTATTGAGCAGTACAACCGCGTTATCGTCGAAACGGATGTAGGATCCGTCAGCACGTTTTACTTCTTTTTTTGTCCGCACAACAACTGCTTTGCTAACTGTGCCCTTTTTAATATCACCAGCGGGTATTGCACTTTTTACAGATACAATTACTTTATCCCCAATACTGGCATATCTTCTTTTAGTACCACCCAACACCCGGATGCATAACACCTCTTTGGCACCACTGTTGTCGGCTACTGATAATCTACTTTCCTGCTGTATCATGGCTATTTAACTCTTTCAATAATTTCAACTAAACGCCAGGTTTTATTTTTACTAAGTGGCCTGGTTTCCATTATGCGTACTGTATCACCAATATTACATGTATTTTCCTGATCATGCGCATAAAACTTGGATGTCTTATTCACGAACTTACCGTAAATAGGGTGTTTTACTTTCCGTTTCACTGCAATAATAATGGTTTTGTCCATCTTATTGCTGACAACAACACCAACTCTTTCTTTTCTAAGGTTTCTGGTTTCCATTATTTATCGCTTTGTG
Source organism: Bacteroidales bacterium (assembly GCA_035638655.1). GTDB lineage: Bacteria > Bacteroidota > Bacteroidia > Bacteroidales > DASQZP01 > DASQZP01. The sequence goes on along the minus strand of DASQZP010000297.1, from coordinate 646 downwards.
ATGTTTCGTTTAATTCTCTTTGACGCAATTCAGTCTTCATTCTGGCAATATTGCGTTTTGAAGCCACAATCTTATTCGGATTATCAAGTGGAGATATCGCGTGATTCAGCCGCATCTTATTCAGTAATGCTTTTTCGGTATCGATTCTTTCTTCGATCTCCTTTGTAGTTAATTCCCTTATTTCAGCTGTTTTCATGATAATTCTTTAAATAGTTTTTTCCTCGTAATCGCGCCGGACGATAAATTTAACAGGAATGGGCAGCTTCTGTGCTGCAAGCCTGAGCGCTTCCTTAGCAACTTCAAACGGAACGCCTTCAGCTTCCAAAAGTATTCTTCCGGGAGTAACAGGAGCAACAAAAGCTTCCGGTGCACCTTTCCCTTTACCCATACGAACCTCTGCAGGTTTTGACGTAATCGGCTTATCAGGAAAAATTCGAATCCAAACGTTACCCTCTCTTTTCATGTGCCGTGTCATCGCGATACGAGCAGCTTCAATTTGACGGTTTGTAATTCTACCAGCTTCTATAGTTTTGAGGCCATAAGAACCGAAAGAAAGAGTGCTTCCACGATGCGCCATACCTCGGTTTCTACCTTTCTGCTGCTTGCGATATTTAGTACGTTTAGGCTGTAACATTTATCAAAAAAT
>DASQZP010000296.1:0-3170 GCA_035638655.1 Bacteroidales bacterium | reverse complement strand
TTTGTTGAATCCGCAGATCTCATTGTGTAACTTGCCTGCTTTGGCATTCTTAAGTTTTTCCACGGTGACGTAACCCAGTTTTGTAAGCACCTGTATCCATTCTTCCGGAATGCCCAGCTCTGCAAATTTTGCAGGATCATCTTTCTGGATTTTTTTCTCCGGCCGCATCTGCGGGAAGAACAACACATCCTGAATAGAAGGTGCATTGGTCATGATCATGGCAAGCCTGTCAATCCCGATCCCTAAACCGGCAGTAGGAGGCATGCCAAACTCAAGTGCACGAAGGAAATCTTCATCCAGTACCATGGCTTCCTGGTCACCCCGTTTACCCAGTACCAGCTGTTGTTCGAACCTTTCACGCTGGTCAACCGGGTCGTTCAGCTCTGAAAATGCGTTACACAACTCTTTCCCGTTTACAATGGCTTCAAAACGTTCCACAAGGCCGGGTTTATCCCTGTGTTTCTTGGCCAGGGGAGACATTTCAATGGGGTAATCGGTAATAAATGTAGGCTGGATCAGTTTAGATTCGCATTTCTCACCGAAAATCTCATCAATCAGCTTGCCCTTACCCATCGTCTCATCTATCTCTACATCAAGCTTTTTGGCTGTTTGCCTTAGCTCATCCTCATCCATGGCGGAGATGTCAATCCCGGTATATTCCTGAATAGCTCCAAACATAGTGAAACGTTTCCAGGGCCTTTTAAAATCGACAATGTTTTCACCCACCTGCAGTTTGGTGGTACCATGCAGGTCAAGCGCAACTTTCTCTATCATTTCCTCAACCAGGTCCATCATCCAGTCGTAGTCCTTATAGGCTACATACAATTCGATCTGGGTAAATTCCGGATTATGGAAACGGTCCATCCCTTCGTTGCGGAAGTCCTTTGAGAACTCATAAACACCGTCATATCCGCCTACAATCAGCCTTTTCAGGTATAACTCGTTGGCAATACGCAGGTACAGGGTCTGGTCGAGTGTGTTGTGGTGCGTTTTAAAGGGTCTGGCTGCTGCACCTCCATACAACGGTTGCAGAACTGGTGTTTCAACTTCCAGATAACCAAACTGGTTGAGGTATTCACGCATCGAATTCATGATTTTTGACCGCTTTACAAAAGTGTCTTTCACCTCCGGGTTTACGATAAGGTCAAGATACCGCTGACGATACCGCTGCTCAGCATCAGTAAAAGCATCATAAACGGCCCCGTCCTTTTCCTTCACAACCGGAAGCGGGCGCAGCGATTTACTCAGCAGGGTGAATTCCTGAACATGTACAGAAGTTTCTCCCATCTTTGTTATAAAAACATATCCTTTGACGCCAATGATATCACCAATATCCAGCAATTTTTTAAATACCGTATTATAAAGGGTCTTGTCTTCTCCCGGACAAACATCATCACGTTTAAAATAAAGCTGAATTCGTCCGCTTGCATCCTGCAGATCGGCAAAAGAGGCATTGCCCATGATACGACGGGTCATGATGCGGCCTGCAATACTCACTTCCTGAAAATTATTCTTTTCAGGATCAAAGTTTTCCAGGATCTCCCCGGCGGTTGTATTTACTTCATATTTCGCAGCCGGATAGGGTTCTATCCCTAAATTTCTCAATTCTTCCAGCGATTGTCTTCTGAATTTTTCCTGTTCACTAAGTTCCAACATACTCATTAGTCCATATTTGAATTTTTGCAAAGATATAATTTTCTGGGTTATCACTGAAAAGGCAACATGGCTAATTGTATTCATCCAGGTAAACAATATTAATTTTACACGGGTGGAATGGCCTATGAATGGGATTTATTGAATATCTTCGTAACCAATAAAAGTTTATCAGATGATCAATCACGAAGAAGCCATACTTGAATCTATCGTACTTCACAGGGTGGGAAACAAGGCCGAAGATGACGGGATCCGTTTTTCAAAGAGCCCGCTAAAAACTGATGAAACAGTGAATGAATTACTTATCCGCTATTTCTTTTCACCTTTTAAGCAGCAGGAATATTATAACTTATTTCATGAGTCTGATCTCAGCATGAATGAAGTATATCGTTATGCTTCAGGTATTTTTGATGATCCTGAAACACTGTACCACCAGTCAGTGGATCTGGCAAAACACCTGTATGAACATTCAGAGCATCCTAAAATTAAACGTGGAGAATTTTATGTGGTGTATTTCAGTGATTGCGTGGTGGATGGGGAACTGGTGGATGCTGTTGGTCTTTTTAAATCGGAATCACGGGAAACCTATCTGAAAGTATATGCCCGGGATGATAATTTTGAAATTAATCATGAGGATGGCATCAATATCAATAAGCTTGACAAAGGATGTCTTATTTTTAATACCGAAAAAGAGAAAGGTTTTCTGGTAGCAGTGGTTGATAACCTAAGTAAGGGAAGCGAGGCACATTACTGGAAAGATGATTTTCTGCACATTGCACAACGCCAGGATGAATTTTTCCATACAAATAATGTGATGCAGCTTTGCAAACAGTTTGTCAAAGAAAAACTTCCCGGAGAATTTGATGTGAACAAGGTGGATCAGGCCGACATGTTGAACAAATCGGCGACATTCCTCAAAGAGAATGAGAAATTTAACCTGGATGCTTTTACAACTGAGGTTATTCAGCAGCCGGAGGTGATTGAGTCTTTCAAAAATTACAAAGAAGAGTATGAATCAGAGCAGGATTTCCAGATTGCCGATGATTTTGAGATATCAGGAGCTGCAGCTAAAAAGAGTTCCCGGTTTCTGCGCAGTGTGATCAAGCTGGATAAGAATTTTCATATTTATGTTCATGGCAACCGGGAGAATATTGAGAAAGGCTTTGATGATACTACCGGCAAACATTATTACCGGCTGTATTTTGAACAGGAAACCTGATCAGGGATGTATATTTCACTAAATGTTTTTACCCTGTTAATTCAGAAAAAAATTATTCCTTCTTCCGGATTACCGACTTTTATCGCAATACCTTTAAGATAACGCCTGCCTCCCAGCCAGGCAAGCACTGCATCGGCTTCGTGCCAGTTTACAGGATTTTGAAATAAAGGACAGTCACATTTCTCCGCAAGCTGTACCAGGTAATCGTCCAGTTTTCCCTTCTTTTTATATTTAAGGGAATGTGCTTCTATTAAAGTTTCCGAAACTTTCTTTGGATAGGTTTCCAGAAATTCAATAC